>CAISYK010001131.1 GCA_903889605.1 uncultured Bacteroidota bacterium | reverse complement strand
TAACATTAAAGAGAATTCATTGATTGAAATAGCTAAGCACTTTGATAGAGATCAACATTTTGGCATTAAATTTGAAATCACATTTTATTCTTAAAAGCAAACATACCAATGAAATCAATAAACTTAAATATTCTTTTCTTTCTATTTTCATCCGCGGTTTTTTCACAGGCCGATGGATATTCATATAAACGGAAATTAGATAAAACAGAAAAGGAAAACTTTTGTTCTATCTCTTTGCTTCCGGAAATTATTGCCAATTGCAAAAGTGAATTAAATGATATACGGATATATAATTTTGCGGAAAAAGACACAGCCGAAATACCATACGTGCTTGAATGGCTTGGAAATAAAAGTGAAGAAAAAGCTTTGCCTTTTGAACTAATAAACGATACCCATAATGAGAAATGCTGTTCATACTTAACTTTCAAATTTGATAAAAAACAAATCATTAACCGGATAAAATTAGATGTATTAGAACCTAATTTTGATAAATGGGTTAAGATTGAAGGCAGCATCGACAACAAAAATTGGTTTACCATAAATGAGCATTTAAGAATTGTCCGCTTTCAAAATAGTGAAGAGCATTTTGAATATACAGCTTTGGATTTTCCAAATACTGAATATTCCTATTATAGATTAGTAATTGATGATGACGGAGGTCACCGCATTAAAGTTTTAAACGCCTATGCTTTTGAAAACAAAGAAACACTAGGCAGTTATTCTGAACTAAAAATAAACAGCAGGAAACAAACTGAAAATAAAAAAGAAAAAAAATCTGAATTGATTGTTGAGTTTCCTGCAGCATACAGGTTAAACCACATAACTTTGAACAGTTATTCAAAAAAAGATTATTACAGGAATATCAATCTTTACAGATCAGGCGGGATTTTTCATACTCCTAAAGGGGATAAAGAAAACTGGTATCTAATAAACACCTCAATATTTTCTTCAATTGGGAATAATGTTATTAATTGTTTTAATGAAAAGATAAATAAACTAAAAATTGAAATTTTGAATTATGATGACGAGCCTATTGAAATAGCTGAAATAAAAGCATTTGCAGAACAATGCCGTTTGACAGCAGATCTGCCTGCATCAGACAATAATTATTTAACTTACGGCAAAGCAAATGATAATGCACCAATCTATGATTTAGTTCATTTTAAAGAGAAAATCCCTAATTCAGTTAATGAAATAAAATACGGTAATGAAATTTACGGCGGCGAACAAATTGCAGCGCCTGCAGACACAGCAAAAAACACTTTAATTAAAAACAAAAACTGGCTCTGGGCTGCAATGGGCTCTATTATAATCTTAATCGGCTTTTTTTCGTTTAAAATGATAAAAAAAGAACAAAAATAAAAGACCATTTTTAACAAGGTAAGGATTGAGTATGAAATAATTTCAGAACGCTTATTACGCCGATTGCAATGATTAAATATGATTTAAATGTGTTCATCACATTTATCTGCTTTCCAACATTAGGAACCGGAGTTCGATTAACCCGAAATTCTTTATTATAGATGTCATCTCGATTGGTTTTTCGCCAAGAGAGATCTTGTTATTGATTAAAATAATGCTGAATAATGAGCAAGATTCCTCATAAATGATTCGGAATGACAGTATCATAATAATAATCGAACTGAGGTTAGGAAGATTATATCACATCTGTTCCTAAGTAAAATTAGGATTTTCGCATAAAACCATAATGCAGCATTAACAACAGAACTGCAATTAAAAAAACAGCGACAGCTGTTCAGCTTTCAAAGCAAAAGGAATTACTTCCTTTCTGTGATCCGCAAAATTTTCATTCCTTATATTATAAATGATTGTTTCCTCATATCTTGAAGCAATAACAATATTTATCTTACCGGCATGCTTTAGAAATAAATCATTAACAAGCTTAGGACAATTATTCTCTTTAGAAATATGCGACAGAATCAGATGACTCATAAAAACAGGTTTATGGGTTTTGAAAAGATTTAAGGCCTGAGTATTTGATAAATGCCCCTCTGCCCCACTGATCCGTTTTTTTAAATAAAAAGGATACCTTCCCTGCTCTAACATTTCTTCATCATAATTAGCCTCCAGGAAAGCAGCATGGCATTGTTTAAAATAATGGATAACTTGTTCGCAGGGGTCACCAATATCAGTAAAAACACCAGTTTTTATTCCATTTCCTTCAACAATAAAACTATGAGGTTCAGACGCATCGTGAAATTTCCGAAATGCAGTTACAGACAGAGCACCTATTTGAACCGGTTGGTGAGCCTTGAAAGGCCGGACAATCTCTGCCTCAAGGCTGATTGTACTTTTTCTTAATGTAGAAGCCGTGATATAAACAGGC
>CAISYK010001130.1 GCA_903889605.1 uncultured Bacteroidota bacterium | reverse complement strand
GGAAGAATTATAATATATTTAGATCAATATTATTAAGCCAACGCATTTTGTCTGCTGCAAAAAAGTATTATTCAATAAATTATTTTATCAAATGAAAAACGCTGCATATCTAATATTTATTTTGATTTTTGCAGCCTGTAACGGGGATTGCCAAAACAATATTAAAAAAGTAAAAACTGAAAATACTATGAACAATAAAATTGTAAAAACTGATGAGGATTGGAAAAAAGTATTAAGCCCCGAACAATTTGAAGTACTGCGTAATAAAGGTACTGAAATGCCTTTCTCCGGCAAATATTATTTACATAAAGAAAAGGGGTTATATGTTTGCGCCGCATGCGGTGAAGAATTGTTTAAGTCGGATGCCAAATTTGATGCAGGATGCGGCTGGCCAAGTTTTTCAGATGTTCTGGATTCAAGTAAAGTTATTTATACTAAAGATAAAACTTTAGGGATGATACGCACCGAGATAACATGTGCAAAGTGCGGCGGGCATCTTGGCCATGTGTTTGATGACGGCCCCGCGCCCAAAGGGCTGAGATATTGTATAAATTCTGTTTCAATTGAATTCAAAAAGTAAAAAGGATCAAATCACGAATTAAAAAAAGTTTGCGGCTCAGATTAACTCCAGGCTAACTAATTTAATTGATAATCTGTAAATAAACAATTTATCAATCGGCGGATTGCCGAAGGCTCCATTTTTAAAGGAGTTTGAATTTTTATGTTTTTTTGGCATTAATAAATTGGATAAATGTATGTATATACATACATTTGTGCGGAAGAATGAAAACTTGTTCATTCATTTAATTTTTCATACACCCTAAAAATATAATAAAATGACAAAAAATATAACCATAGGCTTTATTGCAGCTGCTGCAATTACAGCACTTTCATTTACAGCAATTAAACAGAAGCAAATAAAAATATATGCCATTGATACTAAAACTGCAACAGCATCCTGGGTAGGCAAAAAAGTAACCGGTCAGCATGAAGGTAAAATAAGTCTTTCAACAGGTTCAATTCTCTCTGACAATAATAATAATATCATTAGCGGTACTATTGAGTTTGATATGAATTCAATTATTTGCACTGATCTAACAGATAAAGACTGGAACGATAAATTGATTGGCCATTTAAAATCGAATGACTTTTTTGGCACTGCAAAATATCCGGTTTCGAAATTTGAAATCACAAAAGTTACACCAAAAGCATCAGTGAAAACTGACAATGATTATGAAGTGACAGGAAAACTCACAATCAAAGAAATTACAAATGAAATTACTTTTCCTGCCAAAATTAAAATGGATGAAAAGCTAATGGCCGTAGTTGCCAAAATTACTGTAAACCGTACTAAATTTGATATTAAATACGGATCTGCCAGTTTTTTTGAAAGTATCGGCGATAAAGCAATCAGCGACGATTTTGAATTAAATGTAAATTTCACAGCATCGGTAAAGTAGTTTACTTATTTTATATTTGGCTTTACAAATATGAGATGCTCAAATCTCATATTTGTAAAGCTTTTTTATTTACCTAAACCGTTGACGCAGCCAGCAGCAATTCAAACAACAATAATCTGAATAAGATTAATTAAAACCTGCATTTAGTCGGAAGACATTTAGCGTTGACTTCAAATTTCTATTTCCAGGAAAGACTCGACAATTATTAAATTTTGGCAGATCCAAAAAGCGGGTCAAAAAAAATGAACCGAATGACATTTTTTGATGGCCATAAAAAAAACCAAAAACATTCCAATTATTTTGTATATTTTTGCATGCTGGTTTTACCACTTCAAAGTGGGAGATTTTACGGGTTAAAAAAACAACCTCATTTAACTCATTCTTCACATTAGAATTATAAATTTACCGCTGTTTAAAATAAATTGCTTTGGGAAAGCACACACTTAAAATAGAATATGATTACGATTTTGTGCTGATAGGTATTTCCTCGCATGAAAAAGATTACCGTATTTGCTGGGCGTTGAATAAAACATTGGAGATAGACCTAACAAAAAACGAATCGCTGGAGATCAAATCAAAAAAACAAAGTACCCCTTCTTTTTTTTCATTGTTTAAGTATGAATATACGGAAGAATTTATTGAGTACTTTGTGATTTCAAACTTAAGTGAAAATAAATTGGTCACATCAAAAGATAATACGTTATTCGGCAAAGGTGTTAAAGAATCTGAATCAACAGAAAATGGAATATTAATTCCTGAACATAAACAAATGAATTGTTTTTTTGTAATCCGGGGAGAAATAGATGGCAGCAAAACTGAAGAAATGATCCGGAAAATAAAAGAAATAGATATAGTGCTTACTGCAGTAGCTATTGATGTAAAGGGGTTGAAATCCAAAACAAATTTAATATTTTGATAAAATTTAAATCTTTTAACAAAAAAAAATTCACATAGATAACAGTATTTCAAAAACATTCGAACTAAAAAATAAAATTCGTATCAACAAATCATTAAAAAATGAAAAGAACTAAAATTGTAGTAACCCTTGGCCCTGCCTCATCATCGGCTGAAGTTATTGAAGGAATGATAAAATCAGGAGCTGATGTATGCCGTATTAATTTTTCCCACGGTTCGCACGAAAACGTTTTAGAACAGATAATAAACATACGTGCAGCAAATAAAAAACTAGGCACACATACGGCGATACTTGCGGATTTACAAGGGCCAAAGCTTCGGATAGGCGCGGTTGAAAACAATGGTGTGGAATTAATTGCAGGTAAGGAAATTATTATAACTACCAATGAATGCGTGGGCACGGCTGAGCGTGTTTACATTACCTATCCTCAATTTCCAAAGGATGTAAGAGCAGGCGAAAATATTTTGATTGATGACGGCAAACTGCTGCTGACAGTAGTAGATACAAATGGCCGGGATGAGGTGAAAGCAATTATTAGTCATGGCGGGATTTTGTCTTCAAAAAAAGGAGTTAATCTTCCTAACACAAAAATTTCACTTCCATGTTTAACAGAAAAAGATTTAAAAGATTTAGATTTTGCATTGGCACAAAACATTGACTGGGTAGGCCTTTCTTTTGTCCGTTCCGCTTCAGATATAATAGAGTTAAAACATATAATTCAAAAATTCGAACCTAGCGCAAGGGCGAAAGTGGTTGCTAAGATTGAAAAGCCTGAAGCTATTTTGGATATTGATAACATCATTAAAGAAACTGATGCAATAATGGTTGCACGCGGCGATTTAGGTGTGGAAGTGCCGATGCAGGAAGTGCCGGTCATCCAAAAAATGCTGGTTCGAAAATGTTTGGAAGAGTCAAAGCCTGTGATCATTGCCACACAGATGATGGAAAGTATGATTACGAATATCAGTCCGTCTAGGGCTGAGGTAAATGACGTAGCAAATAGTGTGATGGATGGTGCCGATGCAGTAATGCTGAGTGCTGAAACATCAGTGGGAAATCATCCTGCAAAAGTTGTTGAAGCAATGACAAAAATTATTGAACATGTAGAAAAAGAAAGCCTTATTTATAACCGTGATAATGCAGCGCCTGAAAATTTACAGAGCGAACGTTTTCTTTCGGATTCTATTTGTTATACTGCATCAAAAATGGCTCAGCGTACCAAAGCTGCCGCTATAATAACAATGACTCATTCGGGATATACTGCTTTTAAATTAGCCAGCCATCGTCCGAAATCAAACATTTTTGTGTTTACCGACAATTACCACATACTTACAACTTTAAGTTTGGTGTGGGGCGTTCAAGGTTTTTTTTATGATAAAAATATCAGCACCGATCATACAATTGCAGATATTAAATTTATTTTAAAGAAATCAGGATTGATAAAATTTAATGATTTCATAATCAACATTGCCAGCACTCCGTTAAGTGAAAGAGGAAAATCAAATATGATTAAACTTAGTGTTGTAGATTAGAATAAAAAATTGCGTATTTTGGATTTTGACTGCGGATTGATAATTATTGACTCTGAAATTCAGTCCATCCAAGCATCGAAATTGTTATTACGATGAACAAAACCATACAGGCCCATTTAGCCTTATTAACTGCAAATATTATTTATGGAGCTAATTATTCCATAATGAAAGAAGTAATGCCGGCATATATTCAGCCTTTTGCTTTTGTTTTGATGCGTGTCGGCAGTGCATTATTTTTATTTTGGATAGTAAGTTCTTTATTTGTAAAAGAAAAAATTGACAAAAGTGATTTCCCCCGTATTGCTTTATTAGGGTTTTTTGGGGTCGCTTTAAACCAGCTTTTATTTTTAAAAGGCCTGAGTTTAACCTCCCCTATCAATGCATCAATTATTATGGTTTCGAATCCCATTATTGTATTGCTTGCAGCAGCAGTTGTTTTAAATGAAAAAATTTCATTGAGTAAAATTGCCGGCATTACTTTAGGAATTGCCGGAGCTTTGTTATTGCTGCTGTTTAATAAAACTTTTTCATTGGGTTCCGAAACTATTGCCGGCGATATATTGATATTGATAAATTCTGCATCGTGGGCCATATACATCATTTTGGTAAAACCATTATTGAAGAAATACAACACATTTACAATTGTAAAGTGGGTGTTTTTATTTGGATTTATTTACGTTCTGCCGTTCGGGTTCAGTGAATTTAAACAGATCAATTGGACGGCAATGCCTTCGAATATTTGGTGGGATATACTTTTTGTTGTATTAGCAAGCACTTTTTTTGCCTATATTTTAAACACTTATGCATTAAGGGCTTTAAGCCCGGCAGTAGTGAGCATTTATATTTATCTGCAGCCTTTTCTGGCTGCGCTTATTGCAGTTTTCTATTATCATAATGATGAATTGGATATACGCAAAATTATTTCCGGAGGGCTTATTATTGCAGGTGTTTATTTGGTTAGCCAGCCTTTTAAAAAAGCTGAAATTGGGAAATAGTTTGAGTCATAGTTAGAGTAAAATTACAATCGCCAAATGAACATAGCTAAAAATGGACGCATTGTTGATTGCAGGTGATTCATATCCTGTGCTTAACTAAATTTATTATAACCTAAAAAAAGTATTCTCATATCTGCATATTGAAAATATTAATGTCTTGAAATTTATTATTAACCTGAGTTCGATTAATAATACAAACCTGTTTTGGCTAAAGCCCAATAAAATTGCTTGCTATAATACCACGGTCTAAAGACCGTGGCAACAATCCAAGCAAATTATTAAGTTGTATAAAATAATATCCACGCCTTTTAAGGCGTGGATTTGATAAACCTTGTTATTATTGGGCTTTAGCCTAAATTAACAATCGAACTCAGGTTTTTAAGATAATTGCAGGAATTAATTTCCCAAAATTCATCAGCAAAGGTTCTGAAATAGAATGAAATAAAAAGAAATACAAAAAATATTTTTTCTGTCATTTTATTAATTTGTCATTATTATTAAGGTAATAAAGACTTTGTAAAACTGCTGTATTTTTTAATGAAACATTTGTATAAACAAATTATTGATTTTTTACTTGCCTCTTCTTTATTTAATAAATAATTGTTGTTCGAATCGCTGATGCATTTTTATTGATTTTTCATGCGAATATATGCCATTATATTTCCTGAACTCCAATAAGATCAATCTTTTCAACAACACTTTCAATTCAGCAAAGTGTTAAAAATCGCCGATTTTAATGATATTTTAGAGCTTTGGGGACGAAATTATTTACAAACCCCAACAACTGTAAAATCAAACACTATTATTATTCCCGTAAAAGCGCCCCTCACAACTGGACCGATTGTACCCAATAATAATATTTTGGGGGCATCATTTATTGCCAAACATTTTCCTCCTAAAAACACAAAAAAGAGTTTAAAGCGCTCTCTTTATGAAGCTATGCAGTGGATTATTATTATTAACGTCCATATGTTAAAATGTTTTTTTTCAAGTGTGTTTTTACTGTGATTTTGTCATATTTTTGCTCATTATAGACTTAACCTAAATTGTAAAATGAAATGAAAAAAATAAAATTTGCTTTACAAATAATGCTATGCGCAGTTATTATTTCAAGCTGCAAAAAAGAAGAGGTAAAAACTCCGGTTATCCCTGAATATACTGTTGGTCAGGAATACGGCGGCGGCGTTGTTTTTTATGTTGACGAAACCGGGAAACATGGATTAACAGCAGCAATAAACAACCAAAGTACTTCGGCAAAGTGGTTCAATGAAAATTTCATAGAAACACACGCTTCAGCAGCTAAAATTGGCACAGGTCAGGAAAACACCGCGGCTATTATTACCTCTCAGGGCGCAGGAATTTATGCAGCCAGTATTTGTGACAGTTTAAACATAAACGGCTTCAGTGATTGGTTTTTACCTTCAAAAGATGAGCTGCACCAGTTGTATTTACAAAAAGCCGCAGGAAAAATTACCGGCTTAGCTAATAACTTCTATTGGAGTTCAACGGAAACTTCGAGTGATGGTGCTTGGTCTCAGAGCTTTACCAGCGGAGCAAACAGCAGTGCGGGCAAGGATGGGACTTACTATGTTTGTGCAGTAAGGGCGTTTTAGTTTTTAAGGGATTAATTTTTTCTTACAAATAAAGTTTTTTAGAATATCCGTATAAAAGCCAATATTTTCATTTGCTTTCTAATAATGGTTAACTTAATATTCACCATCCCTATTCCCTTTTAAGGCTCAATGAATCTACTTTTTGAGAATAGAAGTTCATTTAACTAACAAAATCAGGCATTAATCCAAAAGATTTTGCGCATTGTGTATTAAATGCTGCAGTCATGAATGTAATCAATTGCTATTTACGATCCCGCTTATCTTCTTTATGCCTGCGCTCTGCTTTTTTATGCTCAGTTTCACCTTTCCTCTGTTTATCACTATCCATATACTGGCTGTTATCAGAATGTCTATTCCAATAAGGATGAGGATTGCTTGTTACTACAAAACAAGAAGGCAGAAGAGTGGAGCAAAGTATTATAAAAAAGAGTGATATAGTTTTCATTTGTTTTTTATCGCGCCCTTTAATAGTTAACTTTTTATCCATTATGCAATTAATTGCATTATCATTTTTAGATGTTTCCATTTTATTTTATATATCTGTGGTTCTGCTTATTTTAAAAAACAATTTTGGGGGGATTCCGATTGCCCTATTAATCTTACTTTTTCAAGCTGACACATTAGCCGCTAAGAATCCTAATCAGCACTTTTTGCAGAAGCTATGCAAAACAAGTCTATCTCTTTACTTCTTTTTAAAATTACACTTGTATGTTTCCCTTTAATTGAACTTTTCGGTCAAAGTTTGTTTTTTTATGCTGAGAAGGATAAATGTTTATTTCAGCGTAGTTTCCTCATTAGTAAAACCACGGTATTAATAAATAAACTGATGCAGTTTTAAGATTATTTTACAAAGCCTATGTTTTATAGAGCTTTGCGCTGAATTTGCTGTTTTGTTAATCTAATACAAAGTGCATTTCAATATGCTCTGTAAATATGAAATGCCGGAAAAGTAATTAACAAAAACGCAAGTTATTAACAATTTCGTGGTTATAAAACACTTATTGGTTGTGTTTATTGAAAAAGTGATGCGCCTAACTTTGACTGTATATTGCATTATTGCAAAACAAAAAGTTTAGTCATAATTGTATAATAAGCAATAACCGATTAAGGAAATCGCTTTCTCAATTTTAAGTTCAAAAAGAAATGAAAAAGAAAAATATTTTTTTTATAGTGCAGATAGTATTAAGCATATTTTTAATATCAAGCTGCAAGAAAGAAATCCCCAATGCTCCCGTCCCTGATACTACGACGGAGCCTGCGTCTTTGCCTGCAATTGTCATTGGTCAAAGTTACGGCGGGGGTATCGTTTTTTATGTTGACAGCACAGGGCACCACGGATTAATTGCTGCCAAAAGTGACCAAAGCACTTCGGCCTTATGGTTCAACGGAAATTATATTGAAATACCGGCAAAAGGAATAAAAATAGGAACTGGTCAGCAAAACACCTCCGCTATTATTAATTATCAAGGAGCGGGCATGTACGCAGCAAGTATTTGTAATCAATTGGAGGTAAATGGCGGCAGCGATTGGTTTTTGCCATCGAAAGATGAACTTAATTTATTGTATTTTCAAAAAGCGGCAGGGCGTATAGGAACTTTTGCAAATAACTTCTATTGGAGTTCAACCGAGGATTCACCTACTGGTGCCTGGTCACAAAGTTTTTTGAATGGTGCAAACAGCAGCGCCGATAAGAGCGGCACTTATTATGTACGCGCAATCCGCGCCTTTTAAAAGCACATCAATACCATTGAAAATATAGTAACGAGGAACGTTTACGGTTAATGTCAGATAATATTTACTTCTCGCTCCAGCGACACATTAAATTTCCCTTTTACTGAATCCATTATTTTTTGTGAGAGGTCATAAATTTCATTGCCCTTTGCATTACCATAATTTACTAAAACTAATGCTTGTAATTTGTGAACACCGGCATCACCAAATGTTTTTCCTTTCCAGCCGCTTTGTTCAATTAACCAGCCTGCAGCCAATTTAACATTTCCATTTTCTAAATTATAACCAATTACGGCAGGAAACTGTTCTTTAAGAAATTCATATTCGGTACATGAAACTTCAGGGTTTTTGAAGAAACTACCGGCATTGCCAATTTCGGCAGGGTTAGGCAATTTGCTTCTTCTTATATTACATACGGCATTACTTATGGCTTGTATGCTTAATTCTTTGACGCCCATTTCGTCCAATTCTTTTTCGATTGCGC
>CAISYK010001129.1 GCA_903889605.1 uncultured Bacteroidota bacterium | reverse complement strand
TATGAAAAATATAAATGATAATAATGAAAAGAGTGTTAATTGTAGATCTCCTCTTGCCGGAATCCAAGCAATAGATGACACAAATAGAGGATGTACACAATAAATTAGAGTGCTAAGTAATGCCAACTTCTGAGGGATTAAAAACTGCTTGATTAAAAGGAAAAGTGAACATGAAATTAATCCTAAAAGTAAGATATTTGAAAGATGAAACATCCAGGGGTCATTAATCCCTGAAAGCTGTATATCTATCATGTATGATAAAGTTTGCAAAGGCCGATAGAAAGAACTTGGTGTTCCAATAAATGCATTTGTAAGAAATGCTTGAGGTGCATTTTTTAAATGGCTTAGAAAACCAATGTTGTCTGAGATAATTGAATTATCATCAAAGTAGGTAAGTTTAAAATTTATTGTTTGAAGATATAATAATATTGGAACGAAAAAAGCAATTATAAAGGATCTAATTTGATTTTCTTTTTTCTCATTTAATAATTTATTTTCTTTAATAGTATTTTTATTTAGTTCACGATATTTTGGATTGTTTTTTTTCAAGTTGTTGTTATTTTATTAAAGTTATATAATAAATAAGATTATTGATAAAAGGTTTTGTTGTTTATTAATAAGATGTAAAATTAAATAATTTTTATAACCCCACAATATTATTTGATGTTTATTTTGCAAAATATACCTTAAATCAGCTTTTTTCTTAATTATTCGCTGTTATTATGGTGTAGATTATTTTTGTTAAGTGCACATAAACAGCCCTGTGGACACATGTCCCAAAATGGCTTTATAGAGTATCAGTGTATTAGGAGCATCTTTTTTTTTCGGGATGCACGAAAAAAGGCTTTTTCATACTTCCTGAAAATTCGGGATGCACGAAAAAAGGTTTTTTCATGCTACATGAAAACTTTGGACATACGTTCGAAGCTTCGGACAAGCATCCCAAAAATTTGGGTGACGTGAAAAAAGACTTTTTTATGCTACATTGAAATCAATGTATAGCATTCGAGCTCTTGAATGCTATTCCCAAAAAAAAAAGATGCTAGCCCGAAGCCTTTTTTATGCATCCCGAAAAATCGGGACGTGTGTACAAATGTTTATTCTCATACAATTATAATCTGGGGCATACAAACTAAGGTTTTTATTAGCATCTCAAAAACTCATTACCATTGACTTTATGTTATTATTGATGCCTCAAAAATAAAAGGCATGTAAAATAAGAAAAAAGGACGCTACTTGTTTTTCAAAGTAGCGTCCTAAAATCTAATCAAAAAGCATTTATTATAAAAGTGTAAATTAGAATATTGGCTTGCAATTTATTTTATTTAAAAGAATAGATGTTAAAGCTATTGTATGTATAGAAAAATAGATTAATTTTGCTGTTTTAAATTTAATAAAAAATGGATTGTATTTGTGATAGCTGTGGCATGCCAATGACAACAAAAGAAGATTTTGGCGGCGGCAAAATGAACAACCTTTATTGCATACATTGCACTACTCCACAGGGTGAGCTTAAGCCTTTTGAAGAAGTTTGGGAAGGACTTACCAAATTTGTTATGGGTGTAATGGATGTTAATGAAGATGATGCAAAGGAAATTGCTAAAGAAAATTTGAAAACAATGCCTGCATGGCAGGATGTGGTTTAAACAATTACGAATTACGAATTACGAAAGAAATTATAATTTCATTGAATCCTGACAGGTATTTTCTTTCCTGTCAGGTTTAAAATGCAGTTGAGATTTATACCTGACAGGATAAGAAAACCTGTCAGGATAACATATACATCAAATAAAAAACCAAATCTATATTAACAATTATTAAATGAACCTTAAAATAAGGAACAAGTATTTAAAATACACACTCTATTCTCTCACTATAATTTTTGCTATAATAGGTTTTGTGTTCATGTCGGTTTTCTTTGCCGTAAAATTAAATCTTACCAAAACTAAG
>CAISYK010001128.1 GCA_903889605.1 uncultured Bacteroidota bacterium | reverse complement strand
TACTGGGTCTTTGATTAAATAATGCAGTATTGTTATTTTGCAAAATAACATGATTGGCCTTTTTATTAAATCAATTTCCACTTTTTATTATCTAAATCAAAATGAAATCTTTTTCAAAAGTTCCAAAAAAATCTATTGATATTTCGTCTAACGGGTTTGCTGAAAAAAGCACTGATGTAATAACAGGCTATCGTTTATTATTTTCAAAAAAGTCATTTCTTATTGATGATGTCATCAGCGATTTTCATTGGACCAATATATATGACAATCCTAATTATTTGACAGTGCAAATCGGCGAGAATCAACATATTGAACTTTTACCAACGCACCTGGAATGCGCTAATCACAGCTGCGATCCTAATGCTTTCTTTGATATCACAATTAAACAATTGGTATGTATAAAGCCCATTAAGGAAGGTGAAGAAATAACTTTTTTTTACCCGTCGGCAGAATGGGATATGGACAGGCCTTTTGACTGCAGTTGTAAAAGCCTTTTTTGTGTCGGCCGCATTGAGGGTGCAAAATACCTTACTAAGGAACAATTGACTCGTTATAGATTTACTGATTTTATTCAACAAAAACTGGCTGAAGATAAACGATGAGTTTTGCAGAAAATAAAGATGCTTATAAAGTATGGGTATTTGCACCATTCTTGGAAACCGCCGACCCTAACCTGAAATTTTATTACGACTATTCACAAAGCATTGATGAGTATACCAAGGTTTTTGCTGAACTTTTGTGCGAATGGGAATGGGTGAATATAACCATTGATAATATTAATGAGGAGTGTGAACGAATAAAAAGTTATTCTGCAAAAAAAAATATTGTACTTAACTTATGCGACGGAGATGAAATAAATGGTGTTCCTGGTATTTCAGTTATTTATGCACTGGAGGTAAATAATTTAATTTATACAGGTTCAGATGCTTATTTCTTTGATATTACTACTTCAAAGATCACAATGAAAAACGCTTTTGATCAATATGGAGTGGCAACGCCTAACTGGATCAAATTAAACGGAGATATTAGTGAAATTACATTGAAAGGACTGGGAGATACAGCTATAGTTAAACCTGCAGTTTCGGCAGGGAGCATGGGGCTGACTATAAAAAATGTTGTTAGTAATTTTACAGAGTTTGAAAATATTTTACAAGAAATTAAAAAAGGTTATCGCGGCTGGAAGCTTGACGAGGCAGGCCTGATTGCTGAACAATTTGTCAGCGGCAGGGAATTTACCACGTTTATTGTAGGTTCTTCTACTATTCCGGAAAAAATTAAATTTTATCGGCATGCAGAACGGATTTTCCATCCGTCATTACCCGAAAAGGAACAATTTCTATCTTTTGATAGGCTTTGGGAAACCTATGATGAAGAAAGCCCAATGCCTAATAATGATACGTTTTATGAATATGCCGAAGTATCATCGGTAGAATTAGCTGATGCTCTGCAGGATATCAGCCTTGCAGCTTTCAATGCTGTTAAAGGAATGGGGTATGCCCGCCTGGATATTAGGATGGATAAAAACACGCAGAAATTATATGTTTTGGAAGTGAATGCACAATGCGGCATCAGCGATGATGAAAATTACACTTCCATTGGTGCGATATTACGTTTCAGCAAAAAAACTTTTACCAATCTTATTATTGAAATTTTGGAAGACGCGCTTCTTCGTCAAAAAATAATTCTGTAACAAAATGAAAATATGTGTCCTGCAGCCTGATTATGAAACAACCGATGTAGATTATAAAAACTATGACCCTCCCCGCAATCTTTCAAAATTACTGCCCCTTGACGAAGTACACCATGTTTCTTTAAATAAGCTGACTGTATACAAGCAGCTTAAAAATCTCCGAAAGGAAAACTTTGATATTTACGTGAATCTGTGCGAAGGTTATTTGGATTGGGAAGTACCATCAATTGATG
The DNA here is from genome assembly GCA_903889605.1 of uncultured Bacteroidota bacterium. GTDB lineage: Bacteria > Bacteroidota > Bacteroidia > 2-12-FULL-35-15 > 2-12-FULL-35-15 > 2-12-FULL-35-15. Next base: position 3,915 of record CAISYK010001128.1, on the reverse strand, counting down.
TCATTCATTCATTGGAGTTGCTTAATTTGCCGTATACCGGTCCTAATGCTGTCTTATACGACCCGCCGAAGCCATTGATGAAATATGCAGCATACTGTGCCGGCGTAAAAACACCCAATTTTGCTGAAATAGAAAACGCTGATAATATTGCTTCCAAAATTCAGCATCTTTCTTTTCCTTTATTCGTTAAGCCTTCTAAAGCAGGTGATAGTTTAGGTGTTGATGACCTTTCGTTAGTAAATAATCTGGCAGCTTTGGAAAGTAAAATAAAATCATTATTGGCAGATGATTATGACGATATTCTTGTGGAAGAATATATTGCCGGCAGGGAATTTACCGTCCTTGTGGCTGCAAATGCAAATCCATTTAATACCTGCAAGGTATTTAAACCTGTTGAATATCTTTTCCCAAATGATAAAAAATTTAAAACTTATGCTCTAAAAACATCCGAGCTTCACACAGATGTAAATGTGCCTTGCCGGGACGAACATCTTGAAGTAAAGCTGAAATCAGCTGCTGAGAATATTTTCAATGGATTTTCAGGTGTTGGTTATGCACGTTTAGATTTCAGAGTTGATGCCGATCATGAGGTTTATTTTCTGGAAATTAATTTTACTTGTTCCGTTTTTTATGAAGATGGATACGAAGGCTCTGCTGATTATATTCTGCAATTCGATCCATTAGGGAAACCTGGATTTTTATCTCATATAATTGCAGAAGGAATTGCGAGACATGCTGCAAAACAAAAAAAGTATAAAGTCAAAGGCAATGCACTCAATGGGTATGGTATTTTTGCAAATCAGTTTTTGAAAAAAGACGATGTTATTTTCAAGATCGAAGAAACTCCGCAGCGGATTGTTACAAAACGGTATGTGAAATCAAATTGGACTCCATCTCAAATTAACGACTTCAAACATTACGCATATCCGATTTCTGATGAAGTATATATTCTCTGGGATAATGACCCGCAAAATTGGGCCCCGCAGAACCACAGCTGCAACCCAAATACCGGATACAGCGGTTTAAATTTAACTGCATTAAGCAACATACAAATCGGAGAAGAATTGACGCTTGATTATGCAGATTTGCTGGATGAAACGATGGACGCTTTCGAATGCAGCTGCGGAAACTCAAATTGCCGAAAAACTATTTCGGGTAAGAAAGGAAACTCTATTACTAACAAAGAGAAAAAATTATGAGGGGGGAAGGTTATTTAAAAAATATTTTTCTCACCCATAAGTACAAAATGTTAATTACATATTTGCTCTTTGGATTAGAAATGACCGCAGATATTTTAAAGCCGTATTTTATTGGAAAAGCGGTTAATGACTTGATGCTTGACAAATTTGAGTCGCTTTTTATTTTCCTTTCGCTTCATGTTGGCTGGATGATAATAGGAATGGTGCGTTTGCGCTATGATACACGAACATATTCGAGTATTTATAACGAAGTTATTTTAAAATTCTTATCCGAAAGATCTTCAAAAAGTGATGTTTCTAAACTTAGCGCACATTCTACATTAACAAGGGAGCTGACCGACTTTTTGGAGTTGGATTTAGTATTTATTATGGAGGCACTTTTCAATATTATAGGCTCATTGATATTGCTTTTCTTTTACGATGTAAAAGTGGTGCTGCTGTGTTTTGCAGTACTCTTTCCTATTGCATTTATCAGCAGGAGGTATGGAAAAAAAATGAGTGTGCTTACTCATCAAAAAAATAATGAAATTGAAAAACAGGTGGATGCAATAAGTTCTTTTGATAAAAATGAAATCAACAGACATTACGAGGCGCTGCGCAGCTGGCAAGTTAAAATTGCAGACCAGCAGACTTTTAATTTTGGTGTTATGGAATCTATTGTGGCGCTGCTGACTGGTGCAGCCCTGCTTATTTCTACCCGGCAATCCTCTCCAATACAATTAGAAGGAGAATTGATTGGGATATATTTTTACATAATAAAATTTACTAAAGGGCTGGAAACGATTCCATATATTCTTGAAAAATATGCCATCTTAAAAGATATTATTCAAAGGATAAGCAGTTTTGAAAAGTATTAGTCACCGGCAAAATGATGCGGATAAGGAATTCAAATAAAAAATTGTTTTATTTATTATCAAGATCAGTGAGGCAGGGAAAATAGATAATTTTAAAAGTGCCGCCGAAGTTTTATTCAAATTTGATTTAAGCTTTCCAGCGTTTTATACGCCAATCGTTTTGCTGCTGTAAATCTAAAAAAGACCATGCAGCAATCCTGCTTACTTTTTGACCTTGCGCCATTTCAATGGTCTTTACTTCAAAGGCATTTACTTTTTTGAGTGATTTATATACCCCAGCCAGATTGTCTTTCTTAGAGATGAGTGTGGAATACCAGAAACATTTTTCAGGCGATAGTGCACTTTGCTCTATCATTTTAAGCACAAATGCTTCTTCGCCGCCCCTGCACCAAAGTTCGGAGTTCTTTCCGCCAAAATTCAAAGTGCTTATACTGTCTTTTTTTTTGCCCAAATTCATCCACTTCCGTTCTGTTCCAGCATTTGCTTCCGCTAAAGATGAATGAAAAGGCGGATTGCAGATTGTCATGTCAAACACTTCGCCTGGCTTTATAATGCCTCTAAAAATGGCTGATGAATAGGGCTGAAGCCGAATCTCAACAGCCTCTTTTAATATAGGATTTGAAGCTATATTCTGTTCCGCTGATTCAACAGCTGTTGGATCTATATCGGTACCTACAAAGTGCCAGCCATATTCACTGTTTCCAATAATAGGATAAACACAATTTGCTCCTACGCCAATGTCAAGAATATTAATAGATTTTCCATCTGGGAGCACATCATTATTGCAGGAACTCAATAAATCGGCCATATAATGTATATAGTCAGCGCGGCCTGGAATCGGCGGACAGAGATAATTTGCGGGTATATCCCAATTTGGGATGCCATAGAAATGCTTTAACAAAGCCTTATTCAGGGTTTTTACGGCCTTAGGGTCGCTGAAATCAATTGATTCGTTATTATACTTATTTATTGAGACAAATGCTGCAAGTTCCGGACATGTTTTGCTCAGCAGCTCGAAATTGTATCTGAAACGATGCTTGTTCCGCTGATGCAGACCGCTCTTTTCTAAAGGAAATATTTTTGATTTTTCTGACAATTATTTTAGATTATAATTTTATTATTCGTTCCTGATCTGCAAATAGTGAATGCTTAAATATACTTGCAAAATTAAGGTTATTTTAGTTAATTATTCGCTGCAGATTAACCATAGATAAAATCAATACAGAATTTTAAAGTTTTTAGACATTATATTTTTTATATTTCTGAATGCGGCGCACAGCAATTTCATATCTGAAGAAGCTTATCACCAATGATTATATAATTTAAAATGTGAATTTATATATTGGAAAATTCAAGCTGCATTGAATAATGATATAGTTTTAAATATATGCTCAAAATAAAATAATTTTTCAAAAGATTTATTTAATTATCTTCAATAAAAATTTCAGAATTATAAAACATGTCTTTTTTATCGCATATATCTTCCATAATTTCTGTTTCTAAATCCTTGGAGAAAGAATTAAATTCAGTCACAAAGCAAATTACATTTTCTAAAAATCAATCCATTTTAGAAATTGGAAATCGTTGTAATGATCTGTTTTTTGTTGAGCAAGGTTTACTGCGCGGTTATTATTTTGATGACGGAAAAGAAATAACAAATTGGTTTGCTCAGGAAGGTGAATTTGCATCATACTTATATTCATTTGTTGCAATGAAGCCATCTTTTGAAACAATTCAGGCGTTGGAAGAATGCGTCCTCACAATACTGCCATATTCATCCTTGCAGAGTTTATATCTGAAATTTCCGGAAACTGAGCGTCTCGGCCGAATAATTACAGAAGCATATTATATTAAATTAGAAG
>CAISYK010001127.1 GCA_903889605.1 uncultured Bacteroidota bacterium | reverse complement strand
GATAAATTTGACAGCAGGGGGATAGAAAAAATAGAAACAAAAATAAAATCTGAGTATGGAAATCTGCACCAAATACTTGACTGCAGAATAGTAATAAATAAACATCTTCATTTTCCCAGAAAAAGAATTATAAAAGCAATTTGATATTGTCCAGATTTTTTAAATTAGTAATAAATGAACTATGAAAACTAATGTTTCGGCAGCGCCTGTATATCAGCAGGAAAAAAATAAGGTTTTAAATAATAATTTCCGGCCTAGCAGCAATTTTTACCACAGCGATAAAATTTTTGAAAATTATTTAAAAAAAAACAGTTCTGCTGATGGATTTGCTTACATGTCAGACAAATGGGATTTTATTGGTAAGGAAGCTGCCGGAAAAATGAATGAACTTTCTCTTCTTGCCGATAAGTATAGTCCGCAGCTGGTAAAAAGGAATTCTATGGGTGAAAACATAGACGAGATAAAATTCCATCCCGCCTATTGGGATCTTATGGAAATTGCCGTTAAATCTGAAATGTTCCGCGTGAAATGGGAGCCGTCATCACGTAAAAAATTTAATAATGAAAAACAACTGCTGGGGTTTGGTGCAGGATACTTATATGCGCTCAGCGAGTGCGGACAATTTTGCCCGCTTTGTATGACAGATGGCGCTGCCCGCCTTATTGATCTATTCTGTGATGACGAAGATAAGGCCAGACTGCTGCCGCATATTTATACTGATAATGCTGATGATCTATTCAGCGGAGCAATGTTTCTCACCGAAAAAACAGGAGGATCTGATGTGGGCGCAAACATTGTTGTTGCTGAACATCTGGAGGGAGAAAATTATTTACTAAATGGAGAAAAATGGTTCTGCAGCAATGCCGATGCTGACATTATTTTTGCACTTGCACGAACCGATTCAAGTATCAAGGGAACTAAGGGCCTTTCTATTTTTTTAGTTGAGAAGGTACTCCCTTCCGGCGAACGAAACCCAATAGAGGTTATACGGATAAAAGACAAGCTGGGAGTACGTTCTATGGCAACTGCTGAATGCATGCTGAACAATGCCGTTGGCAAACTTATAGGCAGGGAATTTGACGGGTTTAAAGTTATGATGCAGATGGTAACTCTTTCGCGGCTTTATAATTCAGTTGCCGCACTTGCTTGTTCGCGCCGTGCATTGGTAGAAGCATACCAGTTTTTATGCTTCAGGGAAACGTTTGAAAAGGTCGCTGTTGACCATGCACTGATACGCACTAAACTCACCGAACTCGGATCTCTGAATGCTGCTAATTTTTACCTTGTATGGCGAACAGTTAAATCACTTGAACTTGCTGATTCAGGTGATGAAAGAGAATCAAATTTATTGCGTTTAATAAATCCTATGACAAAAAAATGGTCGGCTGAAACAGGTGTTTATATCACCCGTGAAAGTATGGAACTCATGGGCGGGCTTGGGTATATTGAAGATACCGTGATGCCGAAGTTAATGCGTGATGTGATGGTTCTTCCTATCTGGGAAGGTTCCGGCAATATTATTATTTTGGACATGCTTAGGGCGCTGACAAAAACAAAAGGGTTTGAAATTATTTGTGATGAAATTAACAAGAGTGCCGGTAATAATGCACTATATGGGCATTGGCTGAAAGAGGAATTGAATAAATTGATCCTGTTTTCTAAAAAATTGATACAACTTCCGCAGGATGAAATGGAGGCTTCCGCAAAACCGTTTTTTGAAAAACTAACTTCATTATTTCAATTATCACTGCTTATAGATAATCTTAATGAAGAAAGTAAACAATGGATTATGCCTGCCGTGAATTATCTGAAAGAAAAATACTCTCCTTCTGAGTTAAAGGAAGTAAAACCGCTTTCAACTGATGAGGTTAAAGATTTAATCGGTTGGGAATTTTAAATATATATAAGAGGCCTATCCCCTTAATCCCCTTCCCTAAAGGAAGTTGGCGAAACATAATAAAAAGAAAAGAACCGGCTATTTAAAGAAACATTAAAACATTGGCTTCGAGTCGCCCCCTTGCGGGAGGTTAATAGGAGCATCTAATTTATAAAATCTAATGAATGAAATTTATCTTAAATCCGCAGAGTTCGTCGATAGTGACTCGGAGGGCGTAAAACTATTTACTCAAAAAATTATCGGAACAACTACTGATCCTGTGGAGAAGGCGGTAAAACTTTATTATGCCGTAAGGGATGGATTCAGCTATAATCCGTATGACATTGATTTAAGCCCTGAAGCAATGAAAGCAAGCTCAATGCTGACAAGAGATCATGGTTATTGTGTTGAGAAAGCTTGCGTGCTTGCGGCATGTGCAAGGGCTGCCGGAATACCAAGCCGCTTGGGTTTTGCAAGGGTCCGCAATCATATTGCAACTGAAAAATTAGAAGAGATACTGAAAACAAATGTGATGGTTTTTCACGGATATACCGAACTTTTTCTCGATGGAAAATGGGTTAAATCAACGCCCGCATTCAATAAATCGCTCTGTGAAAAACTCAATGTAGAGCCTTTGGAATTCAACGGGAAAGAAGATTCAATATTTCAGTCATACAGTAAAGAGGGAAACCAATTTATGGAGTACTTGTTTGATTATGGAAATTTCGATGATGTCCCCCGCGAATTATTCATCAGTGAAATAAAGGTGCATTATCCTCATCTGTTCGAAAATCATCCTAAATCCTCCACTCATTGGAGGGGCGGCGGTGACGCAGGCCTCACTCCTTAATTCAATCTCCGAAAGTGAGTTGGCGAAACCTGAAAAGAAAATAATCAACATAAATGTGTGAGGCTTTGAGAACAAAAAGTGCACATCATAAAAGTTTAACTTATGCAAGTATTAAAATTCGGCGGAACATCAGTAGCGAATGCCGAAAACATAAATAAAACTGCCGCAATTGTAAGGCAAGCACTTTTAAAAACCAGAACCATTGTGGTTGTTTCTGCATTCGGAGGAACTACCGATAAGCTGATAGAAGCTGTTAAAATGGCTGCTTTACGAAACGAGCTGTACAGAGATGTTCTGCAAACAATTGAACATAGGCATTTGCAGGCTGTAAGAGAATTAATTCCTATTGAACATCAAAGCTCAACACTTAGTTTGGTAAAGAAAAAATGCAATGAACTGGAAAGTATTTGTGAAGGCGTTTTTCTATTACAGGAGCTGACGCTGCGGACACTCGACAGCATCATGAGTTACGGAGAATTATTGTCTTCATTGATAATTTCTGCCGCTTTCGATGCCATGCAGATGCCTCATAAATGGATTGATGCGAGGGAAATTATTCGTACTAATTCTAATTTTGGAAATGCAGTGGTTGATGTTAATTACACCAATAACGTTATTCAAAAATTTCTGGCTCTGCATGAACATAAACTGTATTTAATTCCAGGATTTATTGCAGCGGATTTACATGGAATAACTACCACTTTAGGCCGCGGCGGTTCTGATTTTACTGCGGCAATTCTGGCTTCCGCAGCGGACGCAGATGTATTGGAAATTTGGACAGACGTGAGCGGTATGATGACTGCCGACCCGCGAATTGTAAGCAATGCAAAAATAATTCAAAACATATCCTATCAGGAAGCGATGGAGCTTTCTCATTTCGGCGCAAAAGTTATATATCCTCCTACAATCCAGCCGGTGATGAAAAAGAATATACCTACATGGATAAAAAACACCTTTGCTCCCAATGATTACGGAACATTAATTGAAGAAAAACCGCAGGGAAATTTAAACAGTGTCCGTGGAATTTCGAGCATCGCCAAAATAAGTTTATTAAGTCTCGAAGGCAATGGAATGGTCGGAGTGCCTGGTATTTCAAAACGATTATTCGAAGCTTTGTCTAATGAAAAAATAAATGTTATTCTGATTACTCAAGCTTCATCAGAACACTCCATTTGCGTGGGAGTTGATGAAGTAAATTCGGCAAAAGCAAAAGAAGCAATTGATAATGAATTTGCAGATGAAATTGTATTTAATAAAGTGGAGCCGGTTTTTGTAGAAAGCGATTTATCTATTATTGCTTTGGTTGGCGAAAGCATGAAAAATCACACCGGAATAAGCGGGAAAATGTTTGGAGCCTTAGGTCGCAATGGTATTAATATCAGAGCCATCGCACAGGGATCTTCCGAAAAAAATATATCTACTGTAATAAAAACAGCCGATGTAAAAAAAGCTGTCAATGTGCTGCACGAAGCCTTTTTTGAAAAGGTACATAAACAACTCAACCTCTTTCTGGCAGGCTGCGGAAATGTAGGAAGCAAACTTATTGAACAGCTTAAACAGCAGATCAATTATATTGATGAGCATCTGCATCTGCAGATAAGAGTTATTGGTATTGCCGGCAGTAAAAAAATGCTGCTTAATGAAGATGGGATTGATTTACATAACTGGAAAGAACAATTACATGGTGCTGCGGCAATGTCTTTAGAAGCATTTACTGATTTTATTGTACAAAAAAACCTGCGCAATTCTGTATTTGTTGATATTACAGGAAGCGCGCAAGTTGCGGGATGTTATTCAGATTTATTAAGGAAAAGTATTTCAATAGCGGCATGCAATAAAATTGCCTGCTCCTCGGATTATGAAAATTATAAACAGCTGAAAGGGCTGGCACAGGAGTTTAATACTTCTTTTTTGTATGAAACCAATGTCGGCGCTGGTTTGCCGATTATCGGAACGCTTAATGATCTTATGCGCAGCGGCGATAAAATACACAAGATTGAAGCTGTATTATCCGGCACGCTCAATTATGTATTTAATAATTATGATGGAACGGCTTCATTTGCTGTTATAGTGAAACAAGCACAGGACGAAGGTTATACCGAGCCTGACCCCCGCCTTGATTTGAGCGGAAAGGATGTAATGCGCAAGATACTTATTTTGGCGCGTGAGGCAGGTTATATAATGGAAATGGAAGATATTCAAAATAATTCATTTCTTCCCACTTCATGCATGGAAGGCAGTGTGAGTGACTTTTATAAAGAATTAGAAAAACACGAAGAACACTTCAAAAAGCTTTATCGAAAAGCTGCAAATGACGACAGCAAATTAAAATTTGTTGCAGAATTGGAAAATGGAAAAGCCTCGGTTGGTTTACGGCACATAAACAAAGAACATGATTTGTTCCATCTGTACGGCAAAGATAATGTAGTGCTGTTTTACACGAACAGATATGTTCAGCAGCCATTAGTGATAAAAGGAGCCGGCGCCGGAGCGGATGTAACAGCATCTGGAATATTTGCTGATATTATACGGGCGGCTAGGGTTTAAAGAGAATTATTAGATATGAGTATTGAG
>CAISYK010001126.1 GCA_903889605.1 uncultured Bacteroidota bacterium | reverse complement strand
CAGATAGATGATATTCTCGTAATGGGCTTTAGGCTTGAAAATATTTAAAATTTTGTAAAAACATGAAATTTCTTTTATACTTAATTTTTTCTTTCAGCTTTTATTTATTGAGTGCACAGCCCGTTAAAAAGGCGGGTCAGCAAAACCGTGCAATTGATTCACTTCAGCTTATTCTAAAAAGCACCGATAACGATTCCGTCAAAATATATACCATTAATAAACTAAGCAATAAATATCTGAATATCGAAAATTACGGACAAGCTTTGAAGTATGCTGAAGACGCGCTTGGACAAGCTTTAAAGCTGGGCAATAAAAAAGAGACAGCAAATTCTTATAACAATATAGGAGATGTTTTTTATCAAATGGATAAAAATGAGCAGGCGTTGGAAAATTATTTAATATCATTGAAAATAAGCCGGGAAATAGTGTATTTAAAAGGAATGGAAGATTCATACAGTAATATCGGGAATGTTTATGTAAATCAGGATAATTACCAGGAAGCATTAGATAATTTCTGGAAATCAATTGCAATCAGCATAAAAACGGGCAATAAAAATGGAATGGCGGCTTCTTATGGTGAAATAGGAAATATGTATTGGTTTCAGGGTAATTACGAGGAAGCACTTGATAATTTTTTAAAATCTCTTAAAATATATGAAGATGAAGGAAATGAAAAAGGAAAGGCAAATTCTTATAACGATATAGGATATGTATACCTGTATAAAAGGGATTTCGACAAGGCATTAAAAACATTTTTAAAAGGATTAAATATCTGCCAAAAAGCGGATTATAAAGCCGGGCTGGCGAACTCTTTCAATGGCATCGGAGATACTTATGAGAAGGAGGCAATGTATGTAAAAGCTTTGGATAATTATCACCAGTGCCTGAAAATATGGGTAGAAACTAAAGTTATATCAGGAGAAGGAAGGGCTTACGGCAATATCGGAATAGTTTATTCTGATATGGGTAATTATCCGCAGGCAATTGCCAATTATTTGAAGTTATTAAAATTGAGTAAAGAAGGTTCTGACAATCGAGGCATATCAGATGCTTACGTTGGTTTGGGTGATGCCTATATGAAACAAAACAAGCTGGAAGAAGCAGATACTTATCTCAATCAATCATTATTGTTATCTAAAGAAATGGGAAACAAGGAAGGCACTAAGGAATCCTTTTCATCCTTGTCCCAGTTATATGAAAAAAAAGGTGATTTCAAACAAGCATACGAATATCATAAGCTATTTTCAAATATCAAGGACACCCTGCTCAATGAACATTCCGATTGGCAAATAAACGAGATGGATACTAAATACGAATCCGAAAAAAAAGAAAAAGATATTGAACTTTTAAATAAGGATAAAGAATTGCAGCAGGCTGATATTAATAAACAAAAAATTATCCGCAATGGTTTTATAGGCGGGCTCTCTCTTGCTTTACTACTCGCTTTTATTCTGTTTAATAGATATGTCATCAAACAAAAATTAAATAGCGCACTAAGCCATAAAAATAACGAGCTGACTCAAAAGAATGACCTTATTGAAAAACAAAAAACAAAAATAATCGACAGCATTACCTACGCCCAGCTTATTCAGAAAAGTATTTTGGTTGACGAAAGCGAAATTAAAAAATTACTGCCGGAATCTTTCATTTATTATCAGCCTAAAGATATTGTCAGCGGAGATTTTTACTGGTGCTCTAAAATAAATAATAAAATTATTATTGCTGTCGCTGACTGCACAGGACATGGTGTTCCCGGCGCATTTATGAGCATTATAGGCAATACAATATTGAACCAGGTGGTAAATGAAAAACACATCACTATGCCCTCGGAGATACTTAGGCTTTTAAATATTGGAATTTATGAAGCCCTTCATCAGGAAAAAGGAGAAACATTGTCGCGTGATGGTATGGACATAGCTTTATGCTGTGTTGATTATGATAATAGTCAATTGGAATATGCCGGAGCGCAGCATCCTTTGTATATTGCGGAAGACAAAGTATTAACGGTAATCAAAGGGGACAGGCTGACAATAGGCGGCGGCGGAATGATATCTAAGAAGATAGACCCTTTAAAAAGAGTTTATACAAATCATCTTATTCAAATAAAAAATGATATGTGTATTTATTTATTTTCAGATGGTTATAAGGATCAATACAGAGTCAGTGACAGAAGGAAATTCGGAATACAAAAGTTCAAAGACTTAATTCAGAATAATCAGCACTTTGAAATGCAAAAGCAAAAAGAGCTTTTTGCAGATGCTCATGATAAATGGAAAGGGAACGGACCTCAGATAGATGATGTATTGATAATAGGGTTAAGGTTCTAAGATACCTGCAGATTGCCGACACAGCGGAGCTGAAAAGTTAAATGTTTCAATCCGAAATAAAAATTCAGAAATCCGAATTAATTAGTGCCTGTCTATATAGTCAAGAGGCTGAAACTATAATGTTCGAGTTCGAGGCTTTCGTAGTTTTGAAAATCAAGAGTTTACCTTTGTAAATGACTGATTTTTAAAACAAGAATAACGAAGAAATCGGACATTATAGACAGACTCTAATTAATAAACTCTCACTTCGAAAGGAACGTCTACCATTTCTTTAATCTCTAAGCCTCTATTCTTAATCAGTTCATCCTCCTTACTGTGATACCAAACAATTAATACAGGATGATTTTTCTGAACAAGTTTTTCTAAAACAGTTACAATTTCTAAAATTTTTTTTGTAGATGCTGAATTATAATAGTCCAGTTTAAATTCGAAGTGAGTAGTCTCATTCGGGGCAATTACATAATCCTCCATCCATTGTAAAACTGGGGTGTAGAATTTTACCGCATTTTCAGGTAATGACCGACCCGAAACTTCAAAAACTCCGCTTTCCCTATCCAAAAATATTTTTGGCGTATCCTGCGTTTCTTCTATTATCAAACTGTTATTCATTCTATTGGATGAGATAAATCAAATTTGAAAAAGCTCTGATTTGAAAACTGCCAATGCTGTTTTCAAGACCATTATTTTCAAATTATCTAATTAAATTTTTACATCTGCACACTTAAGGAAAAAAAAGATAAATTTTCACCTTCAGGTTTCAAATTGAATATAAGTTTCTCACTGCTTTCTCTTGCAATATCTATAATTCCAAGTCCTGCGCCATTTTCTGCTGAGATACTTTCTTTCAGCGTTTTTTTATACAAACCCACTAATTCTCCCTTATCTAAACTATTAACTTTATTGATTTTGTCTTCAATTCTTTTAGAGGATGCAGAATCTACCATATTCCCAGTGCAGATAATATATTTCTGGTCATTTTTACCGATCATAAATATAGCTTCTTTTTTACCATTTTGCTCCGCCGAATGTTTAGATATATTCTGCAGGATTTCCATCAATACAAGGTACAGCTTCTTTTTTAT
>CAISYK010001125.1 GCA_903889605.1 uncultured Bacteroidota bacterium | reverse complement strand
TTTCTGCATAGCTAAAGTTTTTTCCTTTTCCTAAAACTCAAGTAACCAAACATTTATTAATATCTTTATGCTCATAACATTTTAACTTATATAAAGTCTATTATAACTTGTTACATTGCAAAATGCTAATAAAATCAAGGTAAAGTAAATTAACTTGTCTTAAGCAGATAAGCAGTTAAAAATAATATTCACATTCATTTTTTCGTTTTGCTTCCTAAAAGTTCTTCTAATTTCTTCAAACGGCTTTCCTGACTATTGTTGGCTTTTTTTAAGTCTTCAATTTCAGATTTCATATCATCATTCGCATTTTTGAAATGGCTAATTGCCGACTGCTGACCTTCAATTAATTTCTGTTGTTCTTTAATCGCTTCTACCAAAACAGGCGTTAATCGTGAATAGTCTATCGACTTATATCCTTCTTTATCAGTTAGAACAACTTCAGGGTAAATTTTTTCTATATCCTGAGCGATAAAACCAATTTGTTTTTCACTATTGAATTTATTTTGAGGGAATTCATCGGCCCGCCAAAAATAGTTAACCCCTTGTATCCTTAATAAGTTTGCAAGCGAACTGCTTAACTGGGTAATATTTTTCTTGTAACGAATGTCAGAACACGCTCCAGACGTACCTGTATAACAAATATTGCCGATTACATGCAGCGCCTGTGATGGAGTAGTTGTTCCTATACCTACACCTATAGCATTGAGATATGACACCCCATCATCACGCAGTACAAATGAATAAGTACCAGCACTATTCTTCACACCAAAACCATACGTACCGCTGCCACTGCCGTTGCCTTTTACCTCCAGCTTTCCAGCCGGAGCAGTTGTTCCTATACCAACGTATGTTCCATCATCATATATGCTGCTGCTGCCGATTGTGGTTGCTGCTGTAAATTTCGGAACGTAATTCGTACTGCCGCTGCCGCTAATTCCAGAACTAACAGCCTGCCATGTCCCAACTCCGCTCCCATTTGAAGTCAAAACAAAACCATTGGAAGCACCTGTAGGCAATTTGAAACCCGTCATTTGAGCTGTGCCAATTACATCTAATGTATATCCTGGCGATGTGGTGCCGATACCCACACTGCCTGCACCTGTTACTGTCATAGCAATTGTGCTGTTATTTACAACAAAGTGAATTGGCTCTGCAGCCCATGTTTTCATTACCAAAGCTGAAGGAGAAAGAAATTTAGAATAAAAAACGGCTGATCTAAGACTCCCTGCATCAAAAAAGCCCATCCCCCATTCGTTGCCGCTGCTGAAAATATTAGTCTGCATATTTCCGCCATGATCTACCATAAACTTATAGGTTGTTGTGCTGGTTCCTATGCCCACATTGCCTGATGAGGAAATTCTCATTTTCTCAGCATTGTTTGTCCTGAAGGCTAAATCCTGAGCATCAGTAGTGCCGACAAAATTTGTACCTGCTGTTGTACCTGCATTTCCAAGGGTAAGCCAACCGCCTCCTCCGCTCGGTGTTTGCCAGCTGCCCTGCCCGGCAGCATCTGAGGTCAGAACCTTCCCAGCTGCCTGATTTCCGTCCACAATTTTTATCGTTGTTCCCGAAGATCCATCAATTTCCAATTTTGCTGCCGGGCTCGTTGTATTGATTCCGACATTGCCGGATGATGCCATAGTCATAATAATTGTACCCTGGTTTACAAAATGAATTGGTTCAGCAAAATAGGTCTTTATAACCAATGCAGGAGGAGATAGCAATTTAGAATAAAAAACATCTGCTCTTAAACTACCTCCATCCAAAAATCCAACACCCCATTCGGTGGTTGAACCGCCTATGATGGTTTGCACATTTCCCCCGTGGTCAACCACAAATTTAGCACTAGGAGTAGTTGTACCGATACCAACATTGCCGGAAGATGTAATTCGCAAGTTCTCTGTATTGTTCGTCCTTACAGCTAAATCCTGGGCATCGGTAGTGCCGATAAAATTTGTACCCGGCGTTGTGCCTGCGTTTCCTAAGGTTAGCCAACCGCTCCCTCCTCCTCCGCTTGGGGTTTGCCAGCTCCCTTGACCAGAAGCATCTGACGTAAGTACCTTACCGGATGCCTGATTGCCATCCACTATTTTTATTGTTGTTCCTGAAGATCCATCAATTTCCAATTTAGCTGCTGGGCTGGTAGTATTAATGCCAACATTCCCTGTACCTGCTACAGTCATTGCGATTGTATTATTATTCACGATAAAATGAATTGGTTCAGCAGTCCATGTTTTCATTACCAAAGCTGAAGGAGAAAGGAATTTAGAATAAAAAACGGCTGATCGAAGACTCCCTGCATCAAAAAATCCCATTCCCCATTCGTTGCCGCTGCTGAAAATATTAGTCTGCATATTTCCGCCATGGTCTACCATAAACTTATAGGTTGTTGTGCTGGTTCCTATGCCTACATTACCGTTTTCTCCGATTGTCATCTTTAATGTAGTCTGAGTTGTATTGTTGGGTGTTGTATAAAAATCAATTTTATTACCTTTATTTGCTATTGAATAATTCTCAGTGGCAGTTATACGCATTTCTGCGCCTCCATAAATTGAATTAGGGTAACTTCCTTCGATAGCATCCCTTCCTCCAAAAAATGATATTACATCACCTGACTGAGGATATGTAGGAAAACTTTCAGTGCCCCTGCCCCTCAGACCCATAAATACAGGATGTTCAGTTGTGTGATAAGCTGCAGAATAAAATGAGCAAAAACCATTTTTTGTTGCAACAATGTCACCTTGCGAAACCCACAGCTTCGTACCAGGAGTTGTTGTACCAATACCAACATTGCCGGAAGATGTAATTCTCATTTTCTCCGCACTGTTCGTCCTTACTGCTAAATCCTGACCATCGGTTGTGCCGATAAAATTTGTACCAGGTGTTGTGCCACCGTTACCTGTAATTGTCCAATGTGTACCTAAATCAGCACCTGTTGAACCAATATTGCCAGTTGAACCTGTGCTTCCCTGGCCTGTTGATCCTGTATTACCCAAAATACCAGTAATGCCCGTCGAACCTATAGCTCCTGTTGACCCTGTATTTCCAAACCCTGTTGCCCCTGTATTACCGGCAGCGCCAGTTATTCCTGTAGAGCCAATTGCGCCTATGTTACCTGTAGAACCAGTACTTCCTGTAATACCTGTTCGTCCTGTAATGCCGGTTGGTCCTGTAATACCAGTTGATCCAGTAAAGCCTGTCCCCCCATTTGGTCCTGGAACTGGAACGCCTGCATTACAGTCATTTACATTCCAAAGCCCGTTTCCATCAATATCCTCGGCTGGGTCATTAATTCCATTTTGATTTGTATCCCAGCAGCTGAATCCCTGGATTCCTGTAGAACCTGTTGCTCCAGTATAACCAGTAACTCCGGCTCCAGTCACCCCAGTTGCACCTATAAATCCTGTCGCCCCTGTTGCGCCTGTAGAACCGACCAAACCAGTTGATCCTGTGTAGCCATTTGGGCCCGGCACCGCTACACCTGCATTACAGTCATTAACATTCCACACCCCATTACCATCAATATCCTCGGCTGGGTCATTAATTCCATTTTGATTTGTATCCCAACAACTGAAGCCCTGACTTCCTGTAGAACCTGTTGTTCCGGTATATCCTGCTGCACCAGCCCACCCTGTATTTCCTGTATTACCAACCGCACCAGTGCCCCCTCCGCCTCCGAAGCCGCTATTACACAATGAAACCCAGGTAAGGCTTGGTAATCTGTAAAAAAAATAACACATTGAATCGGTATTATATACCAGCAAGGAGTTGGCTGGATTAGGAATAGCAGTCATTCCTGCAGTATTCATTCTAGGGACTAACATACCTTTGTTAGTTGAGAGCAATTCTAAAATTGCGCTGGCATCAGGCGTATTAGTACCAATACCAACATTACCCTGTGCTTTAATTGATAAACTAATAATCATACAACAGTATGTAAAACATACGAGTATAATTTGTTTGGATAATTTAAAATTCTTCATAGTTCTATATTTTATACACTTTTCTTTAACTAAACAGCTTGTTTTCATTATGAATTACTCCCTTGTATAAATAAACGATACTATTTTCCAACAAAATTATGCACATATTTGCCTTTTTATCTATCACACATCTTTCCAATTAAATTTTCAAAACAGAAGACACAGAGTTAAATAGATTTTCACAGTTTTTAAAGTTTTTCTCTGCGAATCTCAGTTCTTTCTCTGTGTTAAAATCTTTTTCCTTTTTATTTGGAAACTTGTCTATTTACTATCACGCATAAGTGAAAAGGAGCCTTTTTCAAAATATTCTTTTCCATCCTTACCTGTAGCTTTGATTATGTAATAATAAGTTCCGCTTGGTGCTGGAAGTCCGCTGGCTGTTCGGCCATCCCAGCCTCCGTTGGTGGTATGCCACTCAAATATTTTTTGTCCCCAGCGGTTAAATATTTCTGCATCCATGGTTTTTAAAGCAACTCCCTGAACTGTGAAAATATCATTTACATCATCATCGTTTGGTGTAAATACATTTGGAATAATAAATAACGAGTTTTGATCCACTACAATAGTTGTACAAGTTGTATCAATACAATTGAAAGAGTTGTATGCAGTCAAACAAATTTGGAATTGACCTGATGGCACAATTGTATAATGGGGATCAACCTGGGTTGATGTATCTGTTGTTCCAAACTGCCATAAATAATGGGTCGCATTAGTACTTCCATTTGTAAAGACTACGGTTAAAGGTGTTTGCCCGGTTGTTGGATTTGCAGTAAATGCAGCAATAACATTCGACGTGGATGTTACTATATAAGGACCTAATACAACGGTACAGCCGATTGCATCACTCATAGTTAAAGAATATGATCCTGGAACCGCATTATTTAGATTTTCACTTCCTATTTCTACAGTATCACCAAGGGTATTCTGCCATATATAACTAAGAGAATTTTGACCTGACGGAATCACAATTCCAGAAATAGAACCAGCACTGTCGGAACAGTTGGCAGGTGTAATTACAACACCCATCGAGCCTGCCAGAGGCAATGGATTAATTGTAATTGGTACAACTATCGGGGTGCCGATACAGCCATTCGCTTCAGAGGTAATAGTATATGCTGCCGTACCTTGATTTGCTGCTGTTGCTGTTAATATTTGAGCAATAATAGAAATCGAATCTGCTGATCCTCCTGCTGCTCCTGCCTGAGTTACCGCCCAGTGATATGTTGTACCGGCTATTGAACTTGATAAGGCAATAGATGTTGTATCTCCGGTACAAATATTTTGAGAAGATGGTGTAGCTGTTATTATTGGAGAAGATGTGATAGTTACTGAGCTTGTAGAGCTTGAAGCAAGACATAAACCGCTTACCGGAATGGTATTAATAACAGTATATGTGCCCGGCGAACTTGCTCCTAAATCAATTTCACCGGTATTTACATGTGCAAATACAATACCTGCAGGGATTGCTGAAAAAACACCTGCACTTGAACCTATACCAAAAGTTGGGAAAGGATTATTTCCATTTCGACAGAAAGGAGTTCCTATATAACTGAAATTAGAAGAAGGTGTAACGTTCGTAATCGTCATTGATATTGAACTCATATTTGAGCAAATACCGGATGTAGTATAGGAAAGTGAATATATACCCAAACTGCTTGCTGATAAATCGATAGCCCCTGTTGTTGAATTAATAATTAAACCTGCCGGAATTGATGAAAAAGTTCCTCCCGGCAAACCTGTAATTACTGGTGATGGGTCTGTACCTGATTGACAATACGTCGCTGAAGTATAAATAAAGGATGCATTATCCGAAGCAGTTATTGTTACAATAGTTGTTCCGCTTGCGGCAAGGCATGTTCCGCTTGCCGGAATAGAATTAGTAATGGTATATGTACCAGGTAAACTTATTGATAAATTTATTTCACCTGTATTAAGATTTACAAAAGCTAAACCTGCAGGAACGGATGAAAAAATACCCGCACTTGACCCAGTACCAAAAGTTGGAGTAGGATTAATTCCATTTTGACAAAAAGGAGATGCCGGATAACTAAAATTTACTGAAGGTGTGGTATCTGTTATCGTCATAGTTATTGAACTCGTATTATGACAAGCACCATTTGTTGAATAGGAAAGGGTGTATACACCCAAAGAGCTTGTCGATAAAGTAATAGTACCTGTTGCAGCATTTATTACTAAGCCAGCTGGAGTGGACGAAAATACCCCCCCGCCAAAACCAGTAATTATTGGTGTTGGATTAGTGCCCGATTGACAATAGGTTGCTGATGT
>CAISYK010001124.1 GCA_903889605.1 uncultured Bacteroidota bacterium | reverse complement strand
CGATCTGTAACAGATAAAATAAATGCAAGTCATTTACTTAAAGTAGGTGCTACTTATCAAACTCTTTATTTTGATGCAAACTCTTTTGGTTATTCCACTTTTTATGGGAAATATATTACTGAATTAGATGTAAAAAAATCAACAGCTGGTATATTTCAATCATTTGTAGAATGGCAGTTCCGGCCAACCGAAAAAATTACAATCAACAGCGGTATTCATTATCAGGATTTTTTATTGAATAATACATGGGCTTTGGAACCAAGGTTAGGGTTGCGTTTTCAACTTTCGCCAAGGCAGAATTTAAGTTTGGGTTACGGAATGCATAGTCAAATGCAGCCTACTATTTATTATTTTTATGAAAACTATGTTCCTGCCACCAACAGCTATAATAGAAGCAACCGCAATTTGGATCTGTCAAAAAGCCAGCATGCTATTTTAAATTACGATTATATCTTCGGAAATGGTATTAGATTTAAGTTTGAAACATATTATCAGTATTTATATAATATTCCTGTGCAGCAAAATTTAAACTCAAACTTCTCACTTATAAATGAAGGCAATTCATTGGATGGTCTTACGCTTGTGGATAGTTTAGTGAACAAAGGAAGCGGCAAAAATTATGGTGCGGAATTTACAATTGAGAAATTCTTCAGTAAACATTATTATTTTTTAACAACAGTATCTGTTTATAAATCAAAATACAAAGGCCGCAGCAATGTAGAGTTTAATACAAGTTATGCCGGAGATTATGTCTGCAATGCCCTTGCCGGTTATGAATTAGGTTTAGGTAAGAATAAAAATAAATCACTTTCATTTGATTTAAAATATACCCAAGCCGGCGGAAATAGATATACTCCAATTGATTTAGAAAAATCAAATCTTGTTGGAAAGGCAGTATATGTTACCAGCGAATCATTTTCAAAAAAATTAAAAGATTATTCCAGATTTGATTTTAAACTCACATATAAATCGAACAGAAAAAAAACCTCGCAAAGTTTTTATGTGTGTGTTGAAAATATTTTCGATACAAAAAATATTCTTCTGCAGTCTTATAACTCAGATTTAAAATCCATTAAAACCGAATACCAGTTCGGCCTATTTCCTTATGGAGGATGCAGGATAGAGTTTTAGAATTGTTTTTTTCTGTCAATTAGTTTTGTTAGTTCATTAGTTCAATAAGTCATTGGTTCATTGGTCTCTGGTCACTGGTAATTACTGGCTGCCTCAATCATTACGCTTCTTGTCTTTTTCCTCTTGTCAATTCTCTGTTCCATACTCCCAATTACCAATTACCAATAACCAATCAATGTCGTTTAGTTAAGGAAATCAAATGCCCTCACACTTTCTCGACTCCGCTCGAAATGGCTGCCAGCACAGTCAGTTAGAGCGGAGTCGAGAACCGTGCGTGAGGATGTTTCGTTAGAAAATATTCTTAACTAAACGACATCGAATTCTCAATTACCTATTTACTAATTCTATTTAGGCTAACGAAAATGGCGTCTAAACGAAAATATAAGATTGCCGGAATTATCAGATGTAATTTTATATCGTTGCTCGTGATGAAACAGTCTGCTTATATTGCCTCATCCTCAGTAATTGATCAAATGAAAAGGAATTAACGAGTGTAGGATTTAACTTCTTTTGGCTGCATTAAATGTGTAAACAAATTATCATATTAGCTCTGGTCGTTTTTTGTTTTTGTGAAAATTCAAATGCAGAAAACTACAAACAAACAATTCGTGGTAAGGTGATTGACATTGACTCCAAATCGCCTTTGACAGGTGCAAATATTATTTTATTAAACGGCGATACACTAATTGGCTCAGCAACTGATGCTGATGGTACATTTCGTTTGGAAAATGTACCTGTTGGAAGACGTACAATAAAAGTGAGTTCTATCGGTTATGAGGAAAAGATACTAGGCAACATCATTATAACTTCAGCGAAAGAGGTGGTTATAACTATTGAACTGCGTGAAAAAGTATATACATCTGAGGTTATTGAAATAATTGGAGAAAATGATAAATCTAAGGCGAACAATGATCTTGTAACTGTAAGCGCACGTAATTTCCAGGCCGAAGAGACAAATCGTTATGCAGGCAGCAGGGGCGACCCAAGTAAAATGGTTTCAAACTATGCCGGTGTTTCATCAGGCAATGACGCTAAAAATGATATTATTGTGCGCGGCAATTCCCCTTTAGGTGTATTATGGCGTTTGGAAGGAGTCGATATTCCTAATCCAAATCATTTTTCTACACAGGGCGCAACAGGAGGACCGATAAGCATGCTTAATAATAACCTTCTTGGAAGCAGTGATTTTTTAACAGGTGCGTTTCCCGCAGAATATGGAAATAAAATTGCTGCTGTATTCGATTTAAGATTGCGGAACGGCAATAATGAAAAAAATGAATTCACCGGACAACTGGGTATCAATGGTGTTGAGCTTGGGGCAGAAGGGCCGATTTCAAAGAAACAAGGCAATTCCTATATTGTGAATTACCGTTATTCTTCTTTAGAGGTATTTAATAGATTAGGCATTTCGTTTGGTATATCCGGAATCCCTAAATATCAGGACATGTCATACAAAATAAATATTCCAACCGCAAAAGCGGGCATATTTACTTTTTGGGGTATTGGTGGTATAAGCACGTTATCTATATTGGACAGCAAGCGGAAAAAAGATGATTGGTCATTAACTTCAAAAGGAGAAGACCTTGTCAGCAAGACAAGCATGGGTGCCGCAGGATTTTCCAATACTTATTTCTTTAAAAATAATGTTTCAGGGAAACTTTCATTAGCTGCCTCAGCAAGTGGTTTGGATGTTACACTGGATGCATTTTCGACTGTTGATATTTCGAAATTCAGAATGGCCGAAAACAAATCAACAGAGGCAAATTTCATTGCCAAATATACTGTTACAGATAAAATAAATGCAAGTCATTTACTTAAAGTCGGCGCTGCTTATCAAACGCTTTATTTTAATGCTCATTCGTTTGGTTATTCGTCCTCTTATGGAAAATATATTATGGAACTTGATGTAAATAAATCAACCGCTGGTTTGTTTCAATCTTTTGTTGAATGGCAGTTCCGGCCCACCGAAAAAATAACAATCAACAGCGGAATACATTATCAAATTTTTTTATTGAATAATACCCGGGCTTTGGAACCGAGGTTAGGGCTGCGCTTTCAGCTATCTGACAAACAAGATGTAAGTATTGGTTACGGAATGCATAGCCAGATGCAGCCGACTATTTATTATTTTTACGAAAATTATATTCCAATTACTGACAGCTATTACAGAAGCAACCGCAATTTAGATTTGTCAAAAAGCCAGCATATTATTTTAAATTATGATTATAAATTTGCTGATGGTTTTAGGTTTAAATTCGAAACTTATTATCAATATTTATACAATATTCCTGTACAGCAAAATTTTCACTCTTCCTTCTCTATGATTAATGAAGGTAATGCTTTGGAAGGGCTGACGCTTGTTGACAGCTTGATGAACAAAGGAAACGGAAAAAATTATGGAATTGAATTTACAATTGAAAAATTTTTCAGCAAACATTATTATTTTTTAACCACCGCATCAGTTTATCAATCAAAATACAAAGGCAGCAATAATATTGAATATCACACAAGTTATGACGGCGGTTACGTGTTTAATGCACTAATCGGATATGAATTAGGTATTGGAAAAAGCAAAAATAAGTCGTTTTCACTGGATTTAAAATTTACACAAGCCGGCGGAAACAGATATACGCCGATAGATATGGTCAAATCAAATATTGCAGGAGAAGCTGTATACATTGATAACGAAGCCTTTTCAAAAAAATTAAAGGATTATTCCCGGTTTGATGTTAAACTATCCTATAAAACAAACAGGAAAAAAATTTCACAAAGCTTGTTTGTATGTGTCGAAAATATATTTGATACAAAAAACATCCTAAGGCAATCATATAACCCGGATACAAAATCAATTAAAACGGAATATCAGTTTGGGTTATTTCCTTATGGGGGATATAGGATAGAGTTTTAGAGAAGATGCCCCTCCCAGCCTCCCCAAAGGGGAGAAGCCCAACGCACATACCAAGCGATCAAAATTCACATGATAAGTTCCTCCCCTTTTGGGAGTTTAGGAGGGGCCTATTGCGCACTCCATCCGCCGTCAATTGGCATTGCTGTACCAGTAATCATTGACGCTGTGTCAGAAGCTAAAAACAAGGCTAAAGCTCCAATAGATTCACAGCATACAAATTCTTTTATTGGATGTTTTGTAAGCATGATTTTATTTATAACATCTTTTTCCGAAATGTTATGTGCTTTTGATTGTTCTGAAATTTGTTTTTCAACTAAAGGTGTTTTGACATACCCCGGGCATATTGCATTTGCTGTTATCCCGAATGGAGCACCTTCAAGTGCTAATACTTTAGTTAACCCAACTAATCCGTGCTTTGAAGCCACATAAGCTGCTTTATATTCAGAAGCTGCTAAACCATGAACGGATGCTATATTAATAATCCGCCCTTTCTTTTTTTCTTTCATCGCTTTCCACACGGCTTTAGAGGTATAAAATGCAGCAGTTAAATTAACCCCAATAATATCATTCCATTTCTCTGAAGGGAAATCCTCAATCTGTGAAACGTATTGAATTCCGGCATTGTTTATCAATACATCTATGCTGCCGAATTTAGACATCCCTTCATCTACCATTGCGCTGATTTCAGAAGGAATAAGCATATTGGCCGGAGAAAAATACGTATTCACCTTGTACTTCTTTCCAATTTCTTTAGCTATTGCCTCTCCGTTCGATTCCAAGCCGTTAAAAATAATAGAATACCCTGCCTTGGCAAACTCTTTTGCAATGCCTAATCCAACACCGCTGGTACTTCCAGTTATTAATACTGTAGAAAGTCCGCTCCCCATCCCTCCGCGAAGGGCAGGGGGCTTTTGCCTGCTGTTTTTATCACTGCTTTTTTTCATTTCTTATTATATAATCACGATGTGCCGCAGCTCCTTCTGAGAGAGGGGAAGGGGAGGGGTAGCCCTTTTTTTATTCCTTTATTTCGTGAATACGATTAATTGGAATAACTAAAGCTTTATTCAAAAGTATCCTTTTGTCAGTAACTCCCCAAATGGTTGTTTTTACTTGTTTAATGCATTCGTCATCCTCAAAAATAATTTTTACTTTAGTTTTATAATTATTTCCAAGTAAAATTGCTCTTTCAATATCTCTTTTTCTTTGTTGGATTTCATCTTGGAGCAGAT
>CAISYK010001123.1 GCA_903889605.1 uncultured Bacteroidota bacterium | reverse complement strand
GGTCCCGATGGGATTCGAACCCACCTGATTAAACTCGCTGACAACGAGATGGCCACTCCAAGCAACCCCCGAGACCATTTTTTTCATATCATTATAGTCAGTTTTAATCTGACAATTATACTATAAAACATCAATTTTGCGGTGTATATCGGATTCGAACCGATGACCAAAGCGCAGACAACGCCCCATTCTAACACACTGAACTAATACACCATGCGGGAGAAGAGAATTTCGAAATCTCGACAATAACCTTAACAGGGTTCCGCTCTGCCTCTGAGCTACACTCCCAAAAATGAAACAGAAAGCATTTTGGTTTTCATTAAAAGTGAAATTTTTTGAATTGCTGTGAGCTTTCTTTATTCATTGTGGGCAGAGTAGGATTCGAACCTACAAGGTATCTTCGTCACGGGGTTACAGTCCGCTTGCTTCCATCCAATTTGCATATCTACCCAATTTTAACTTTTACTTAAATCTTTTTAGCCTCTAGACTTTTCTGGTCATTCACTACGAAGGTAAGGAACAGTTAATCCCTTAGCATGATCGGACGGATTTTCACCGTTTTTATTTAAGTTTCTTTTGTACTCCCAAGCGGGCACGATCCGCTGTTTTCAGGATGAAAACCTGATATCCTAGGCCAACTAGATGATGGGAGCGTATTTGAAATGTATTGCGGACGGGGCTCGAACCCGCACACCCCATACGGGGTACAGATTGAAAGTCTGTTCGCTTTGTACTATTTTGCATACCGCAACATTTCTGTGGCTATCTTTTAGCCACATTAATACTTTATCAGTGATATCACATCACAAATTAATTACTTTCCAACATTTCAATGAACAAACAAAAAACCCAGTCTTTTGTTAAGGACTGGGTTTTATGTTTTTCTAAAAAACTATGATTTTACCAGTCCAAGGGCACAATATTCTCATCATCATTAATTTTATTAATGTTGCGATAACTTTCACATATGTTCATATTGTATCTCATAATTTCTATTTTTTAATCTTTTAATTTTTAATCTTTTTTAGAGAGAATGACTAGCATTCGCAGGTCATTAATAGTTTTTATTCTAATCATCCAGTGTCTTATGACACAATTAAAACAACTATTTTTTTACTCTCTTAGTAGCGTATGGCTGGATTTGAACCAGCGTTCTTGAGTTTATGAGGCTCACGAGATAGACCACTTCTCCACATCGCAATATTTTTTAATCTCTTAGAAGCGACGGTTGGATTTGAACCAACGACCTCTGGGTTATGAGCCCAACGAGCTGACCTCTGCTCCACGTCACGGTGTATATTTTTATTTCTTTTTCTTTATATAGTAATTCTTTCTTTTTCTCTTTTTTACTCCTGATGCTTCTTGAATTTCTTCCTTTTCCAATTTCTTTTCTAATCTTTCCATTAATTCTTTAACTTTTGATTCCATTCCTTTTTCTGTTTTAGGAATATCTTTTTCGTCAAGTTGAAGTTTATTTGCAAGTCTTATAAATTTCTCAGTTAATTCAGATTTCTTTTTTAATTCTTCGTAATTTTTTTGTATCTTTTTTTCTTCGTTTTCCATAATAAAAAAACCAGTCATTTTTTGACTGGCTGGTTTTTATATAAAAAGGCTTTCGCCTGAATTTTTATCCAGCCAATGGTGTATCATCATTATAAATCTCGTTACACATCTCTATATATAAATTACGGTTCATCTTGTTTTGTTTTTTAATGTTATTTTATTATTGTAGTTTAACTTTTTTTAGAAGTTTAATTTTTATTATATAT
>CAISYK010001122.1 GCA_903889605.1 uncultured Bacteroidota bacterium | reverse complement strand
AATAAATTTGTTTTAAAATAAATTGCGGCATACGAGACGTCAGGCAATATCAAGAAATTTAGACAAAAAATAAATAGTTAGAATTAAAAAAAAGGAATAATGATTACTAGTGAAATAGAACTGCTTGAAGTAAAAGAAGACAGAGATAAAATCAATCTAATAGATTCAAATATAAATCTTCAATATTCATTAAATCTTATTGAAGCCAGTATTGACTATTTATTTATGATAGATACTGAAAAAATTACTGATGAAAAATCAGCAATAAATATTACTGAAAAATTTATTTCCCTTCCAAGTTTCAAAAATGAACTCTGCAAAATACTTTGTTCAAAAGAAATGCTTAAGGAAATGCTTAAAGATCATGAAAGGATAATAATCCAACTCCGAAGCAGTTTAGAAAAATACAAAGATCAAGGCGAAGCTAATTTCATTTCTTCATTGATAGAAAAACATCAAAGCATTGCCCGGAAACTTAGAAAATATTTTTGACAAAACTTTTTTAATCCTAAATATTAATTAATGTCCGGCTTAATATTCGGAAATGAAAAATATTTAAGTTAATTTCTTTCTGAAAAGGTTACAGAGGAATAAAGAAGGGAAATATTAATTATAACAAAAATCAGCAACAAATTCTATTTTTTCAAAATGTTTGAAATGTATAAATATGTATTAGATAAGGTTAGCTTTGATCAGCCTCTTTTCCGAAAGGAATTAAAAAAAGCGATGAAAGATATTAAAAATGAAGAAAAATTATTGTTTAAAATTTGGTGCTTATCGACCTTTGAGAAAAAACACCAAAGTGTATTAAGCGAAGTTTTTGATTACGAATTAACAACAAAATAAAGAATAAAAGACTAATATACTTTATAATAACATTAATAAAACTTAAACCGTGATTTGGGCTTATCAGGGTCTTCATTATTGGGAGCTTCAGGAGTTTGATTCTGTTCAGTATTTATGTTTTCTTTTGTTTCAATGTTTGGTGCTGCAGAAGCGGCTTTTTCTACCACTGAATCATCTTTCGGTATATATTTTACTGTTTTTTCCTGATCAATTTCATTAAATATTTCCTTTGCAGGTACCCGTTGGGTTATTAGTTTGGTATTATCATGAAAAAATATCAGGGCAAATTCAGGGTCTTCATCCTCACAAACAAATTTCGAAACAGGGCCAAAAAACTCCCTGAGCTGCATAGAATCACATGTCGGCAGAAAAATACGCAGAACCCTGGGATCGTAAAATCGAAAATAAAGCTGCAGGCCATCTTCGGTTTTAACCATCAAAAATCTCCGGAAATGACGGTGCAGAGCATTAAAATCATTATTTGCCAATGCAAAGACCCCCCATGCTTTTCCCCAACCATTGTTAAACGCCCAATTAAGAAATTGCGGTTTTTCAATGCAGCTGAAAAGATATGGGGCAACATCTGAAAGGTCTTCTTCAGGCTGACCTTTATATAACGAAATGCCTTCTGGATTCAGTTCAAGTGCATTTAGAATTTCCCGCTCCAGCCTCGCAGCGTCGAGAATTACTGAATAATTAGTATTAATTGCCATTTTGATTTAATTTTGCAATTTTTCAGCAGCCAACTCTGCAATTTTATTATTACACGAATCGTCGGCTGCCTGCCTGCGTAATTGCACAATTGAAAAATTTCTTTTTAAATTGCCTACTGCTGAATTGTATAATTGCTAATTTCCTAATGTTATAGAACAATAGTTAATTTATTATCTTTCCTGCAAAGGTATATTTTGTATTCTGTAGTGATACCTGTTTCTGAGTTATAAAACTGTAAAGGTGATCGATTTTCATCGTTGATCATTGAAACCAATTTGCCAAAGGCATGAAGTTCCGGTTTTTTTGCTTGAATATCAAAATCAATAAGTTCATTATTGGGATCAGCAAATTCTTCTTTAAGAGATTCCCGCATATCGTTGACATGTGTATTTAAACCTTGGTAGCATGCATCGGCATAAACTTTATTTTTGAAGTTTGTCAATTTGAGAACAGCTTCAATGTTTTTACTTTTCAGAGCATTAAAGTATTCTTTATAAATACCTATTGTTTCATTTACTGTTTGTTCATTAAGTTTTAAAACAGGGGACATACTCCATGCTGGCGGATCCAGAGCTAATGAGGCTTGAAATTCTGTCTTTGAAGAGATGACAGATTTTTTAAGTTTTTCATCATTTATGTAATCAGGAAATTCAGCTGAAGCAAGCAATTTTCGACTTTCCCTTGGATCGTTAATATCCCTATAATAGATTTCGAAACTCGTTTTGGAATGGTCTACAAATTCATTTTCATGTTTTGCCGGAGAGATAGAAACTTGGAGAAGGTTTAACCCCTTCAGCAAAAGATGGTTGATAGGCAGTTCAACAGCATTTGGTTTACCTGTTTCCTCAGTAAGCAGAGGAATGTCGTTTACCTTTATCTCGAAGCAGGCGGATACTGTATTTATTTGAAGTGTATAATGAGTTTGGTTCATGATGAAAGGTTATGGTTTTTTAAAATCATATTCAAAAAATACGTGTTCATGAACATCGGTTCCGAAAGTTTCGTCTTCGAAGTTTACGCAGTAAAGTACGTGTTTACCTTCAATTTCTTTGGACTTTTCGGCATGTGCATATTTATTAGGTTTAGTACCCTTTTCGGCTCCTCCGAATTCCATGCCTCCGCTCCACCAAACTACAAAATCCAGCATCCCCCCTGTACACTTGAATACTTTAGCATGGGATTCGTAACTGAATCCAACTCTAAAACCACTTTCCACTCCTATTTTATATTCCACAGTGGCATGAGCAAAATATACATCTTTAGAGAATTTAATGACGGTAAGTTCAGCAGAAATGGGAATTTTACCTTGTATTTTACCGACAACATTCTCAACTTCATGGTGTTTTATAGCTAGTTCAATCTCCCCGTGTATTTCTACACCGGCTTTGACAACTAATTCTAAAAAGCCATCCATCAATTTTTTCTTAATTTTCTCAACGACAACGCCCCCGGGAATTGAATCTATTACTGTTTCTGTAATATTCCAGGAGAAAAATAATCCAAAAAGAGGTTTTCCTTTAAATTTTATCTTTGCTTCATAGGTAACAGTTGGTTCTCCGGCATCTTCTGTCCAGCCGCCGCCGACATGCAGTTCCACTACTGGCAGTTTCATACCAAAACTAACAGGGCTACTTAAAACATCAGTCATGCTGGATGGTTTATTGCCTCCTTTAATCTTATCAAGCGCAACTCTAGCTTTATTTATAACCTCATTAATCCTTTTTATAGTTTCGATTGTCTTTTTAAAAACTGCCTCAATTATAAAATCCTGACCATCATATCTTACTGTACCTCCAACTCGCAAACCCTTTGATACTTCCTTAGTTTGGTCTGTTGTTGTGGTGGTATTAGTGTGTGAGAAACCTTTTTTTGCCTCGGATTTTCTATACTGATTAGTACCTGCATTCTTGTCAGTTTTAACTTCTGTTTCTTTGTTAAATGTTGTCGCCCCAAAATCCCATCCAATAAATATATCCGTTTGAGTATCAGGATAAACTTCTATAGTTGCAGATTCGTTGGCATGTCCGCATCTATTGGCACTTATTGTATATTTATCAGTTTTTAATCCCCATGGGAAAATTTTAACATCTGTTCCTGAAGTAACTTCAAGAGCAAGTTTATTTTCTGTACTTTCATGCAATATTTTAAAAGTGCCGCTCCCTGTATTAAAACTGCGTTTGTTATTATGGGTTTCATGGCATGGCCCAACAGGTCCCTCCAAGTCAAAAAATACTTTTGCCGGTTCATGTTTAAAACCGGCCACAATACCGAGAGTTCTCTTGGATGGCGGTGTTGATGCATTCACGATAAGGTCAAAACCGCGTTTAGGTTTAGAAACTTTAAGACCAGTGAAGGTGCATGATTTTTTCTTAGGATCTTCTTTGGGTACGTTTTTTTTCGCGTATGGACATGCCTGAACACCTTTCGACGGCGGCACTTTCTTGCTGTTCTTTTTGTTTTGTTTTTTTATCTTTTTAGTAAGTTCGGCGTCAGAGGTTGCTGGCGGAGGATACCATTTACCGTCAGCAGGTTTATTAGCATTATCTGGAGATGCCATAGTTTATAGTTTTTTTGTTACTAAGATTATTGATTGAGTTTATAAACCTCTTTGCAAAGCAGTACTATTTTATCGTCTTCATCGCGTTCTGGCCAAGTAAGCATCTCGATTGCCCATTCCGGCATTCGAGGAGTAAAGTATTGAGGAAACTCAGCCAGAGTAAGTATGAAAATGAAAATATTTTTAGAATCAAATATTCCAAAATGGCTTGCAGCCTTTATTTTATTTATGATGAAAGATTCCCATTCATTTACAGGACGAGTAATATAAATTTCCGGATGTTCTTGTTCAATAAGCTTTTGGCAAGATTTTACAAATTCATGCAGTTTAATATTATCGATTTGTTCAAGCTGCAGCTTTTTGATTATCATCATTATAATCTCGTATTAATCACTAAATTCAGTTAGAAAATATCTGTATCCTAAAAATAATTTACTTTATATATTTTTCTAAAATGCACCAGCCAAATCAGCTGTGACATCCTATTTTTAAGGTTTTGCTGAATAATAAATGCTCTTTTAATTTTACATAATTATCTGCGGAAGCATTTATTTAATCCCCGGAAGATTGCTCTGCATTTTCCTCATTTGCTTTTTTCATAGCTTCACATTTTTCACAAAAAGGCGCGCCATTTTCTGCAGCCTGCATCAAGGCCACTTTCTGAGCCAATTCAGGAATAACTTTCACCATATCAAGCAAAACTACAAGAGGCATTCCTGCAGCGCTTTCACCAATCAATACTGTAGGGCACCCTACAACAATAGCTCCTCCATGTGCACATTTATCACCCATTCTTGCGGCAGGTTTCCCTCCAAAGAAAACTCCGGTAGAACCTAAGACAATAGTATCGGACGGACCATTACAAACACACAAGTCAGACATAACGGCGGCTGGCATACCTCCAATAAGTATAGTTGGACAGCCTGGTCCTGTAATTGGTCCGCCATTATGCGGAACCGGTCCTGAATAAGCCGGGCACTGATGCTGATCTCCAATTCTTGCTGCAGGTTTTCCCATTGTTATATAATAATTAAATATTTAGATTTAATGTGCGGATAACTAATAAATCATTCGTCGGCGATTGATTATCGGAAGCGTTAATTTTAAATTATTTATAAACATTCCCAAAGTGAAACCCTCATTAAAGTAATACCTTTAACTCCAATTGGCAGACTTGTAGGTAGACCAAATTCATCTCCATAAAGAAGTTTTGAACCATCGTATAGAAAAAACGGATAAAAACAAAGAAAAACTACAAAAGCAACAAAAAGTTTAAGATGAAAAAGAAAATTT
>CAISYK010001121.1 GCA_903889605.1 uncultured Bacteroidota bacterium | reverse complement strand
TTTGATAAAATAAAAACAATCATTATATGCAGTGATATGAATCATTCTTGGAAGAAATGCATTCTTGATTCGATTTCAATAAGCAATATATATTCTCCAAATTATATAGCTTTTACTAAACGTTCTATATTTGTTAATATTAAATTCATAATCGCTTAACATTTATGTGAAATCTAAAGACGTCCTTTACAATTAATTATTAGAAATTATGAGTAAGGAACAAAAAATATTGCAGGTAGATAATGAACAAGATATTTTGGAATTTCTTTCGTACAACTTCAGTAAAAATATATTTGATGTGTTTAAGGCAAATAATTGGTTAGAAAGAATAATAAAAGCGGAGTTAGAACTGCCTCATTTAATTATTTCAGCTATACTTATGCCGGAAATGGACGGTATAGAAATGTGTAAAACTATTAGGAAAATTCCGAACCTGAAGCAGGTGCCATTTTTATTCCTCTCAGCAGTTAGTGACGATTACAAAGTGCTGCATGCCAGGTTATCCGGCGCAGATCAATTTGTATCAAAGCCAATTAAATTTGAATACCTTTTGAAAATAGTAAATGAACTGTTGGAAGGAGAAGAAATTAATATGCAGACAAAAAAAATCAAATGCAATGCGATTAATTAGCATTGTAAACAATTTATATGAATTCTGTTATCACCTAAATTGATTATAATCAATCAAAATAGAGATGGCTGAATGTAAATTTGCACACACTAAATAATGGTTTTTAACAAAATAAAATATAAACTTCATAATATATCCTAATTAAACTAGAAAAAAAGATGAACACTACACTAAACGAAAAATCAGAGAAGATTAAAAGCAGTATCAAAGGAACTGCGGAGAAATCAAAAGAAACAATCCGTGAAATTATTGACTCCAACACAAAATTTATTGGTGAAGCCTTGGATTCCAATAAAAAAATTGTTGATTCAATTAAAAAAAAGCTGGTTGAGCAGGAGATCGAGGATTCAATGACAGATACACTTAAATCTACTTTTGGCAAATCGGTTGAACTTGCTGAAGATGCTTTAGACAGCATAATCAACGCTTATACACGTCAGATGGAATTGAATGTTGATTTTAATACAAAACTGGTTGATGCAGTTAAAGCATCAAATACCAAAAATCCGGAAGGTCTTTTAAATCTGATTCATGAAAATTATGAAGCTTCACGCCAGTTAACAATTAAAAACACAAAAGAGATTCTGGATTTTTATAATAAACATACCAACCTTGCTGTAAATTTCAACGAAAAATTTGGTGAAAATATTCAAACACAATTGGAAGTATTATTTAAAATACAAAGCAAAGGTTTGAATAAATTCACAGGATGGGCTTCGGAATGGTGGAAAGAAAACGTGAAGAAGTAAAACAAAAGGAACAGGGAAAATCTTTCATTGTTTTTATTATTTAAAGCAGGCGTAAAATAAATAATTGGACTACAAAAAAAAACACTTTAGCTTTGCATTTCAATGAAATTGGTGTTTTTTTTAATAACCGCTTTAATGAATTACCCCGAGGCAGAGTCTCGGGGTAATAATCTATAAAAATGATTAACCCATTTTATTATGTTTGTGTTTATTAACAAAATTGATTAAGAAACAAATGAAAAAAAACGCGAAACCTTCAAAAAAAGATCTTCAGGATAAAGTAACAGATTTGCTAAATGCATTCGTAAAATCAATGACAACCGTTGATACAAAAAAAATAAAAAAGTCGGTAAGACAGGCAAGTAAGATAGTTGCAAAGGCCGTTGCAAAAACTTTACTCGAGTATAAAGTTGATTCAACAGCGAAGAAAAGTACTACAGCAAAAAAAACTACTGCAGAAAAAACTTCAAACTTACGAAAAGCATCTAAAAAAGTATCGGTTAAACCTGCTGTGCAAGCACTTTCAACATTATTGAAAAAGAAACAAACTAACCTGTTAAACCAGGGTTCGAACAAAACAGCACCTAAGAAAATTACACCTGAAAAAGTTGTAATAAAAACAAAACCAATGAAAGCAAAAAATGACAATGTGACAGAGGAAATAAAAAAAGCAGTAATATCTTAAGGTAAAGTTTTATATACAAACAAAAAAATATGAATCGTATTTTATTGGTATCTGACAATTCCAACGGGTTTGAGCAAATCGAAAGGGAACTATCCTGGAACGGTATTCAAAGTATAAAATATAATAGTTTAAAAGATGCTTTTAATAAAGCAAAATCCAGCGCGCCTGATTTGATAGTTGTGAACACATTAGACACCGAACAAGAAATAGGAGTGTTCAGTACAAAAATTAAGATGAAATACCACAGAAGAAAACTAATCACCGGATTTATCGGATTGGAAGACTATTTGAAAATGCAAACACCGGAACACATTGTTATTAGAGGCCTGTTACGTAATAAGGAGCAAATAAGCAATGAAGTTGTTTTCTTTATCTCTCAAAACGCATTACCTACCTTCCAGAATTAAATTGTTATTCTCTCATAAACTCTTCTCGTATTACTGCAAAATGAAAGGAATTTAGACTTTTTGGTTGTAAAACAAATATCTTATCATTATTGATGAAGTATCAAATCATTATTCTGGGGGGAGATTTTTATATCCGCGCAATATTAGACAGTATTTCCAGAAAAAATTAGCCTGATCCATAATATTCCAACTAACCAAATTCATTATAAAGGAATTGTTTTTAAAAGATTAACGACGCTTGCCGAAATCATTTCTATTCCAATTGCCAAAACTAAAAATCCCATTATTTTTGAAAGTGATTTTAAACCAGCTTCTCCTGTGTATTTAAGGATTCGCGGAGCAATTGAAAATATTGCATAAATACAAATTGCAACACAAACTATTGCAGCCATTATCGCCGCTTTTTTTTCCAGTTCGGTATTTCCGATCGACATATTTATTAATAATGAAATGGAGCCAGGCCCTGCCAAAAGAGGCATTGCTAATGGGCTGAACGCAATATCTTCCTTTTCCAATGCTTCCTGTTTTATTCTTCCTTTCACATCGCGCTTGTGTTTGGCATTGAGTAATAAAAATCCTGAACGGGAAATAACAATGCCTCCTGCAATTTTCAAAGCGTTTATGGATATTCCAAAAAAGCCGAGAATAGAGGAACCTGCGAAATAAGAACATCCGCAGATAATAATAATATACAAACATGTTTTTTGTATTTGGTGATTTCTCCACACCGAGTCGTGATTTGCGGTTAATGAAATAAAAACAGGAAGTGCACTCAAAGGATTAATCAGTGCGAAAAGAGAAATAAAACTGCCGATAAAAAAAGATAGAGCCATAAATTGATTTTAATTTTCGGCAAAGGTAGTTACAACAATATGGGGCAAACTAAAGGAATAGTTAAACAATTGTTAATTGACTGTGAATAGCTGTTCGATGGAACTGATAATCATTTATTAACTATTACTTAAAATACAATTGAAATATAATAGCCTATTTTGTAATATGATATTTATATAAGTTTGGTTATGAGTTCAAGAATTATGGAAATACCTTTACAAGTGGATGATTTGATGGACGCGTCAGAACTTCGCAAAAAATATCTTCAATTATATGGAATAAATAAAGATATTTTCGATAGCGTTAACTATGCGGCCACCATTCAGCAAGCATTACTGCCTCAATTACGGCATTTTGAGCGCATCTTCAACGAATATTTTATTATTTATCAACCAAAAAATATCATTGGAGGAGATTTTTACTGGATAGCTCAAAAAAATGATTGGTCTGTATTCGCTCTTGCTGATTGCACCGGACATGGTGTGTCTGGAGCGATGCTGTCAGTACTTGGGATTAGTTATCTAAATTACATTGTGTTCGGGAAGGATTATGATAACCTCGGAAAAATATTAGAAAAAATAGATAAAAAACGGATTGAAGCATTCCACATGTTTACTGAACAAGAAGTAAATAACGATTGGATGGAAATTTCATTAGCAGCATTCAACAATAAAACCAGAGAGCTGCGTTTTTCTGGAGCCAGAGGCAAGATCATAATTGTTAATACACAAGGAATGCATATTTTAAAAGGGCATAATTATCCTGTTGGTGGCTGGCAGATAGAAAAGAATCGTATATACATAGAACAAAAAATATTTTTACCCGAAAACTCAATGGTATATTTGACTTCAGATGGTTTTCAGGACCAGTTTGGAGGAAGTAGAAATAAAAAATTTACAATAAAAAAATTATATCAATTCTTGGCTAACATATATTCACTGCCAGTTGATGTTCAAAAAATATTTCTCACTACGGAATTCAGTGAATGGAAAAATGCCAACAAACAAACTGATGATGTTTGCTTGCTTGGGATAAGGTTGTAATTAGTTTTAAAAATAAATATGAAAGTAAAATAAGAGGTGTAACTGCATGTTTAATTGCCAATGAAATAAGGGTAAATAATTTAAAGAGCAACCATGTTGAAATGATGAGGTAGTTTAAGGGTATTATTATGGAATCATTAAAAATTGTAAAAGAGGAGTGTTATGTTAATCGAATATGCCGTAATATATTTTATATTCGCAAAAACGTAAAACATTTTACAAGTTATACTGCTATTGAAAATAGGCTGTTTTTTTTAGTTGCGGCAGGAGTTTGTGAATTTATTCCATCACCGGTTTGACCTTCATCATGACTAATCTCTGCCAGCAGAGATTAGTCATGTTTTTTGTAGAATATTGTTATATATAATTCTTTATTTCAGTTTTTTTTATCTGTAAAAATATAAGATTTAATTAAAGGGATTTGTAATTACAATAAGAAAGGACTTAAAAACAGATGAAGGATTTCTATAAAAATAAGAATAATGACAACCCATTCCAGCCGCTTACTCTCCTTGGAATCTGTCAATTCAACAAATACTGTCACATTGCCTTCTACGAGTTTAAGCATATACTCAAGTTCCTTGAAGCGTAATGAAATGTCAAATGTTTTAGTAAGTCCTTCATTAACCTTGTCAAGAAATTCATCTTCCCATACCATAAGGGGGGTGTCAAAAATATATAAGTTATCAATAATACGATTCTTGGTGTTGAGTGTTTTTCCAATGAATTTCAACAGTTTTTTTTTCGAAATGTTGAGACTGCCAAAGGTTTCTAATTGGTTGGTGAGATTGACTGTTTCATCAAATAATTGCTGAGCGCTCTCCTGGTAAAAATCCAAAGCCAGTGATTGCGCAACTTGGAGCATAGCAATCCGGATCACGCCATTGTTAACCTCATTTACCGATAGTGAATTATAAGAAAATTCAGGAGATGCTATTTCTTTTTTTTCAATTTTAAAATCTTCCTGCAAACGATTTTCCAAAAGATTAGCGCAATAGATTTTAAGCAATGAAATAAACGAACAGCATTGGATATCGTCAACGTTTGCAAATACTATCACACCGTAATTTAAGATAAAGACATGTCCGGTTTCATACTTATAAAATAATTCAAAAGAGCTGGAATTAATGAGTTCCCCGGTAAATTCAGCCTTAAACTTTTTTATATTGACGTTTTCAGCAATTTGGTATGCATTTATTTGTATCATTTTTAGATGCTTAATAAGTGAACTGCAAAATTAAGGAGTGAATATTTTAAAACAAGAAGGTTCATCACTCAATATAATCTGACGCATATTTAGATCAATTGTTGTTGAGTTGCACTATGTGTGATGAAAATGGAAAAGTTACAAGGAAAAAATTATGGTAATTTATAAATAAATCGCGAGAAATTATTTTTCGAAACAAAATAATTTATTTTGTCAAACCAACAAAAAGTAGTTTTACTTACTTGTTTTCGATTAATTATTCCCCAATTAACCCTCTAG
>CAISYK010001120.1 GCA_903889605.1 uncultured Bacteroidota bacterium | reverse complement strand
TCATTTGCTGCGCCTAATTGCTTAGAAGGGTTTATGGCGACTATCACGATACCTGCAAGTATTGCAATAATAGCTACAACCAAAAGCATTTCCAAAAGAGTAAAACCTTTTTTTAAATTTTGAATTTTCTTCTCCATTTTTTTATAAAACAAACTAATAAACAGTAACGCATATTATAACATACCAAAGATAGGTTATCCACAAGTCAAACAAGTCCCATCAACCAAATCTACCCGCACAAATTGGTGATGGGGCTTGTTTTTGTATTCTTATTGATTTCAGCTGATACTATAAGTATTACTTTATTTCATAAGTGATACTTACATTTGAGGTAATTTTATTTTCTCCGGTCAATATCTGTGGGACCACGACATCTGCGTTACTCATACCTGCTGCCATTGATTTTTCCATACCATAATACGTTGGGTAATTCCCACTCTCAGAAAAACTGGTAATCTTCACTAGTTTTACTCCAAGCCCTTTAGCTAAAACTTTTGCTTGAGTCTTAGCATCTTGTATAGCCAAATCTCTGGCTTGGTCTTTCACAATATCCTGATTATCTACAGTGAAACTTAAACCACTGACATCAGTCGCCCCAAATTTTCCAACTCCAGACAAAATAGTTCCGGCCTTACTTATGTCTCGAATTTTTACTTCAACTGTCTGCGACACTACATATCCGACAAGAACCTGTTTACCTCCATAGTAGTAATCCAATGAAGCTTTAACGTAGTCATATTTTGGATAGATATTATAATTAGTTGTTTTAATATCTTTTTCATTTATTCCCTCGGTCTTCAAAAGACCAATGATATCATTCATCTTGGTAGCTGACTCCGTCTGTGCTTTAGAAACATCCAGATTTTCAGCAGACACACCAAAAGAAACGGTTGCAATATCCGGTTTAACCACTATTTCACCATTACCAGAGACAGTAATAGTATTTATTGTTCTGTTGTCTCCTCTCCAACCACCGCGGTCACCACAAATCATTTTGCCAACAAAAACTAAAACAACGATTAAAATAATGACACAAAAAATTTTGTGCCATTTCCCCATTGGACACCATCCCAATTTTTGACACATTTTACAATTACATTTATCTTCCATATTTTTTAATAAATTAAATTTTTGATAATTTCGACTTACAAACCCATTATAACATATTCTCAAATAGAGAAATGACCGTCATTGGCCCTACTCCACCTGGTACCGGACTTATAGCACTTACGACTTTTGACACATTTTCAAAATCCACATCACCGTAAATTTGGTTTTTCACTTTGTTTATTCCAACATCTATCACCACTTGACCCTTTTTCACAAAATCTTTTTTGATAAATTTGGGTTTACCTATTGCTACAACCAAAATATCCGCTGCCTTAGTTTCGTCCTTCAAATTTTTCGTTTTACTGTGGCAAACTGTCACAGTCGAGTTCCTATTTAAAAAAGCATTTGCAATAGACCTGCCAGCTATGAGAGATCTGCCCACCATCACGACTTTCTTGCCATTAATTTTAATTTTATAAAAATCAAGAAGAGAAATTATTCCTCTCGCTGTTGCGGGTATTATGGCACTCTTATCATTTACAAAAAACTTTTTAATATTTATTGATGTT
>CAISYK010001119.1 GCA_903889605.1 uncultured Bacteroidota bacterium | reverse complement strand
CGGAAAGGCAGCGGGAAATATAATTTTCGGAAGTTAAAAAAGATGTTTGAATGCGCTTTGCATAACTAATGCTGTCATTAATTTCTTTATTTTTCCGCTGAATCTCTAAACTAGCTTTTTGTTTAATACGGTATCGGTTATAAAGAAGAGCAGCAAACAAAATTACAAGTACTAAAAATACTGCAATGGCAGTAGTGATAACATTCTGCTTCTGCTCCCGTACTGCAGATACCTCAATTTGTTTTTCATATTCTTTCGCATCAATAGCTTTTTGTTTATCATAAGTATACCTTACCTCCTGCTTAATTATTTCTTTCTGGCTGTTTTCACTCAATATGCTGTCGCGCATGGTTATAAAAAGTTCATGCATTTTAAGGGCTTCTTTATAATTGCCGATAATTTTATAACTCAGGAATAAATCCTGACTTGCATCTTTTGTAGTAGAAACAAGTCCAGCGTTTTGAGCAATAGTTAGTGCTTTTTTGAAAAACTCAACCGCTTCATCGTTTTTACCCTGCACTTTATAAATTTCACCGATTGCGGTTAGCATTGCAGCCATCCATTTTTTATTCCCCGTTTCTTCAAACATCTTTAAACTTCGACTGCAGTACTCCAAGGCTTGGGAAAGATTTTTCTGAATTTTATAAACTTTGCTTATGTTTGCGAGAGCCTGTGCTATTTGATTTTTGTCACCAATTTCTTCGCTAATCTTTAAAGAAAGGCTGAAGTATTCCTTTGCCATTACAATATTGCCTTGACCAAAATACACTGACCCGAGATTACTATAAGCAATGGCCATACCTCTTTTATCACCAATAGCTTCCCTTAATTTCAGACTGCGCGTTTGAAAGTTTATTGATTTTACTGTATCACGAAGCTCAAAATAAATTCTTCCAATATTACTTAGGGTATTAGCCTCTCCTTTTTTATCTCCTATTTCTTCATTTTTCAATAAGCTTAGGGTATAATATTCTATGGCTTTTGCATTTTCTCCCTGATCCTGAAATACAATGCCGAAGTTATTCAAAGTAGCTGCTATGCCTTTTTTATCGCCAATTTCTTCTCTTATTTTTAAACTGCGGCGATAATAGTTAAGCGCTTTATCATAGTTTCCTCTATTATAAAAAATAATTCCCAGGCTGTTAAAGCCCAAAGCCAAAGCTTTTTTGAAAGTCTTTTTTTCTGAATCGGTTAGAGATTCCTTTTTAAGGCTGCTTTCTGCTAAATCAACAATCTTTAAATTGAGTTCCTGGTCGAGTTTGGGATCAGACATATAAATAATATTGTCCCAGGAATTATAAGCGTTTATTTTAACTGTATCGTGCTGAGCGGTGTTGATGCATGTTTTCAGTGAATCAATAATATGTTCCTGCTTCGGAGTAAATTGCCCCATTACCCGGAAGGAAATAAG
This sequence comes from uncultured Bacteroidota bacterium, assembly GCA_903889605.1. GTDB lineage: Bacteria > Bacteroidota > Bacteroidia > 2-12-FULL-35-15 > 2-12-FULL-35-15 > 2-12-FULL-35-15. The sequence continues at coordinate 377 of CAISYK010001119.1, read as the reverse complement.
AAATAGTACGGCGTAAAGGATTTGTTTCATGTAAAATTCATTCAATTATAAACCAACATTGTGGAATTAAAAATACAGATAATTATAGTAAGAGCAAAACAAATTTATAAAGTTTGGAGAAAACACTCCATTTTATCTCTTTACAATTTATTTATTGCTGACCATGTGGTAATTTTAATGAAGCTCATTTAATTACTTTAAGCAAAGACTTAAAACTATTTACATTAATTATTAAAAGACTTGAAAAACAGCCTAATAATTTTAAGTTTGCAGTTTGAATACAAGTCTAAATAACCTGAAATCCCATAATAAGTATATCATCATCCCTTTCGTGTTTCCCTCTCCAATTGTCAATTTCAAATTGCAGCAATTTGTTT
>CAISYK010001118.1 GCA_903889605.1 uncultured Bacteroidota bacterium | reverse complement strand
CTACAAGATATGTAAACCTCCTAAAAAGAAAAAATATGGTTTGCTTATCCCCTGCCCAAAATTTTAATTAGCAGTATTTGATAACAAACACAAATTTACCAGAAGCTTCTCTTTCCTTAAAAATAACCTAAAAAACATTTAATTACATCAAGAATTTAAGAAGAAGATGAAGCTGCCTCATTCAAAAACTCTTCTACTGCATTATAAATATATTCCAAATCTTCATTACTAATGCAGTATGGAGGCAAGATATACAGTACATTTCCTAATGGACGAAGAATAATTCCGCGGGAAATAAAAAAGTCTGAAATATGTTCAGCTAATGAATTTAAGTAATGTGTGCGTTCACTTGTTTTTATCTCAAAAGCGATAATAGTCCCCAACTGCCTTACTTCAATTAATGCTTTATGTGATTTTATTTTCTGTAAAAATAAATTATGCTGTTGACCTATACGTCTTATATTATCTAACGTTTCAGGAAGGTCAAATAAATCTAAACTTGCAAGTGCGGCAGAACAAGCCGTTGGATTAGCGGTATAAGAATGCCCGTGAAAAAAAGTTTTCATTTTGTCTTCACTTAAAAAAGCATCATAAATAAATTGTGCACAAGCAGTAGCGCCAAGCGGCATCACACCTCCGGTAATGCCTTTGCTCATACAAATAATATCAGGCTTTTGTTCCAAAAAATCACTTGCAAAAAAATCGCCTGTTCGTCCAAAGCCTGTCATCACTTCATCAGCAATGGTAATAACATTTTTAGCCCTGCATTGCTCTATCAATTCGTCCAATACAGAAGCGGAATACATTACCATTCCACCGGCACCCTGAACCAAAGGTTCAAAAATAAATGACGCAATATCATCACGCTGCAAAGCAGTCTGCATGGCATTTAATGTGTCTTGTTCTTTCCCTTTTAAGGGAACCGGAATGTGAATTACATCAAACAATAATTCTGCAAACGGCAGATTAAAAGCATTTCGCGCCCCAACTGACATACCGCCAAATGTATCCCCATGGTATCCGTTTTCAAACGCAATCACTTTCGTTTTTTGAATGGATTGATTACTCCAATACTGGAATGCCATTTTCAAGGCTACTTCCACCGCAGTAGAACCGTTATCGGAATAAAATATTTTTGATTGATTAACCGGCAATCGCTCCAATAATCTTTCTGCCAACCGGACTGCAGGTTCATGTGTAAAGCCTGAAAAAAGCGTATGTTCAAGAGTATGAAGCTGCTCTGAAATTTTCTTTGTTAAATAGGGGTGACAATGTCCGTGTATATTTACCCACCATGATGCAATACCGTCAATATATCTTTTGCCTTCACCATCATAAAAATAGGCTCCCTCACCTTTTACAACAGCAATAGGCAATGGCGAAGTTTTTAATTGTGTGAATGGATGCCACACAGCATTTTGGTCTCGTTCCTGTAAAGTCATAAAATATAAATTCCCTCAAAAATATGCATTTTGAAGCGATTTATTTGATGGTATAAGAATTCAAATCATTTAAATGCAATTTTTTCTTACAAAAGGAATTTGCTGAACACTATTTCTATGCACAATTTGGACTCCGTATATTCAGCCAAATTGCAGTATTCAATTGTAATAGTGTTGGACTGCAATTTATTTTTGGATGATGATTTTTTTTGCGGACATGCTGTGTTCGGTTTTTACCTGTAGGAAATAAATTCCGTTTGGTAAGTCAATATTGATTTTTGGTGCTTGACTATTTATTACTGATGAATAAACTTTTTTACCAAGCACATTCAGTATTTCTACAGTTAAAATAATTTCTGATGATTGGATATTAATAGACCCATCTGAAGGATTAGGATAAACATACAATTCATCATTAGATGTAAAATCAGAGATACCTGCGGCAGTCATCGTCCCATTTTTCATCCCATTGCCGAAACTTGTTACCCATATTTCATTTGAATTCCCGGGTTTAAAGAAAACGCGCTCTGGCTGTCGGAAAGGATAGTTACTAACATTTGAAAATACCGGTGTAATAGAATTTATGTTGCTGCAAATCCATAAACCCTGGGTTTCGGTTGTTAAATAAATTTCATTTGCGTTAGCGGGATTGAAAGTGCAGGAAGTAACTCTGTCAATAGTTGAGCCGGTAAGTTTTGTCCATGAAGTTCCGCGGTTTGTTGTTTTGTACAATCCGCCCAAACCGTTTGGAGGTCCGCCCCATCCGCTGAAAACTCCGACATACCATGTATTCTGAGTAACATCGTTTGGGTCAACTACAATATCTTTGGTCCAATAATACATTCCAGGATCCGAAACATCTGTCCATGAATTTGCAGTAGGATCGTAAATAAAACAGCCCGAACTTTGTGTAAAACCTGCGGTGCGTCTTCCTGAAAAGGTTGCCGCAAGTTTTCCATCATTCAGCACCGTAAGGCAAGAGGGATGACCTTCTGTACGAGGAGGCGCAGGCAAAAGTGTCCAAACTGAAGATGCAAGATTATTCAAATCATTGCATCGGTAAATACCGCCTGCAGCACCTGAACCTGCAAAATTAACAACACTTGCATAAGCACGTGCGGTATTGTTTGGATCGAGGGCCACCCAGAAAACAGGATGACCAAATGAATGCAGAAGGGACCATGAAAGGCCATCATCAGTTGAATATACAATTTTGCCGTTAGCATCAGCGGCATCCAACTGAGCATCCGCCAAGCGAGTGCTCTGGTATAAATCATGAATATTGGAAGTTCCTGCATACATTGTTCCGTTTGCTCCCTGCTCAACTCTATAAGTTGAATTTACCGAGTTTCCGCTATAATTGAAAGACCAGCTGTTACCTGAATCGGTAGAACGTATCCCTCCTATATCTGAATAGCTTGCCCACATGGTTGATGAATTCGCCCAATGTACCTGCCAGCAAGTTGTGTTTTCCATTCCAATGCTGTTATAACTTTGTTTCTTAGGGGTAGGAGAATTTACCGGGTGCTGATTTGCAGGATCAACATAGGCTTGTTTCCAGGTTATACCGCCGTCATTTGTCTTATGACAAAATCCGAAATCACCAAATATGACCTCGTCTTTGTTATTCGCCGCAACATCAAAACCAAACGGACATTCACCCCAGCTCCAATTCATATCTCCCTGGTATCCGCTCCATCCTGTGATGATGTTCTGATTGTTATTAGTGTTAAAAACCTGAGTCCATAATCCTCCGGCATCAGTAGTTTTCATAATTTCAGGATAGGAATTTGAATTGCTGCCCGCAAGGTATACAGTGTTGATATCGTTTTCTGCCATGTCAACAAACATTGGGTAATCAGTACCTACAGCTATTCCAGTCATTTTAGCTGTCCATTGGCTTGTTCCGTAATCGCAGGAATAAACTCCTGCCATAAAATCATAATAATCGCTTCCCTGCAAACCCACATACATATTTGCTGCTGTTCCGGTAAGACAGAAAAAACGAGTGACAGATCCAACCTTTGCACCGGCAAATGAAAAAATTGCCTCTGTAGAAGGAATGCCTGTTATAGACGAAATGTTCCAGGAAGTACCTGCGTTAATAGAAACAAGCAACCCATCATTTGTTCCTATGTAAATATTCAGTCCATCATAAAAAACACCGCCAACAATATTTCCAGATCCATTATTTATGCATGTATGGATTGATGTAAAAGTTGTTCCTCCATCATTAGAAAAATAAATGTTTCCGTACGTAGAAATAATAATTCGTGTAGGGTTTGAATAATCTACATGTATGGTATATACATCTTCACTTTGGTCTGGATTCCCAGCAAGCGCAGACCAGGTCAAACCATTATCGGTACTTTTTACAGGTGTTGCAACTTCGCCGGGAACAGAATAGCTTATGCTGAATAAAAGGTTAGGGGTAGATGTAAAACACATTTTGGAATTATGGCCGCCGATAAATTGAGAAAAATTCAACTGCGAATAGTTAAGTCCAAAATCTGTAGTATGAAACATTTCACTCATATCGCAAGCAATATAATACTCGCTGTTATTTCCAGGATTAATGCTGGGAGAAAACAATGCTCCACCCCCGCCGACTCCTCGAGGATACCAAACGGCAGGCTGAGCAAGCATCATATAACATGTAAGAATAAAAATGGAAAATGTAAGTATGTATTTCTTCATGCAGATGAGATTTAGGTTTAAATAGATATTTCTTATGAAGGTCAAAAAATGTAATGATGATAATTTTTCAATTATTATTGAAAACAATATTACAATTAATTAACAAAGAAAGAAAAAAAATCTAAATTCAATCAAATATAAACTTCGATGAGATTATAATGTTCTTAGCAAATTTTGGGACAGACTAGATTCAAAATGACATGAAAGTAAATATGAAAAACATTT
>CAISYK010001117.1 GCA_903889605.1 uncultured Bacteroidota bacterium | reverse complement strand
TTTTAATTCTACAATGTTTTTTTTTAAAATCATTTTAATTAAATGTTAAATCTTTTTAATACTCTGTTAGACAGAGTGTGTATATTTATGCTTCAAAATGTTAAATAATTATGAAAAAGAATAAAGTAATGGCTGGGTATCACATGTTAATGATACTTTCGGAGGCAGATGGAAAGTTTGCAAAGTCTGAGGGAAAGGTTATTGTGAGTTATTTAAAAAATGCATTTCCTTTCAGAGTGGACCTTGATAGGGAAATGGAAGAACTGAGCGCGTTGCGGAAGGAAGACTATTTTCTTCATTTTAACAATGCAATGAATGATTTTTATGAAGACTCAACGGAAAAGGAGCGCACAGTTTTTTTGAAATTTGCTGTAAAGATGGCAGGTGCGGATAAAAAAATCACTAAAGAAGAAAATAAATATTTAAAAGAATTATTTTTTGCATGGGATTCTGAACATGAAGAATAGATTAATCTATAATAATTCTTTCATTTTTTTAAAATCGATTTATATATTTCGTTATAATAAATTAACAATTTAAATGCATAGGTAGGGGAATTAAATTTTTGATTTAATCGTCTGTAATCTGTTGCCATAAATCTAAAGCCCACATCAGCACCTACACCTGCCCACTTCACAAATTTATATTCTATAGATACTGCAGGCTCGTAAATAAAGACTACCGTTGTTTCAAATTGTTTTTTTTCGCCAAGCAGCTTATATTGGTAAAGTGTTTTTCCAATTCCTATCTGCAGTGGAATACTAAACTGCCAATGTTGATTTTGATAATACACATATTCAATATGAGTTGAAAAATAATACAGCTTTAGTACCGCATTAATGCTGTCCGTAATGTTATTTGAATTTATGTAATGTACTTGTTTATTGAAATCATTGGAGGGTTGATAAAGCTGGTTAAAACCAATTCCAAAATGAAGCCTATTCCCATAATTTAAACCAAGTTTAACTCCAAAAATTTTTGCCCGGCTGTTGCTGATAAAAGAATTACGGGAATCCAGTTTGCCAAACGGCTGTGGTTTTTGTTTCAAACAATCTTTAATAGTGTCTAAAGTTGTTTGGGCTTGCGTTTCATACAAAAGGCAGCAGAAAAAAAACAATAAATTGATGGCGATGCGTTTGTAAAGGCTTAAAGAAAACATTCTGTAAAGATAGGAATATAGATGCAAAAATAAATACCTTCAAAAAAGAGGATTGCTGCAGAAACTTAAAATTAAAAAAAATCAAGCTGCGGAGTTAGCTGAAACAAACTGTTTTACTGCATATTGAATTATAAACAAGGAATAAAAAAACCGAAGTCTTTCGCACTGCATTTCAGCTACAGCAAACTATTGAATTTAGAGCGCTATATACTATGCATAAAAAGCACGAAACTTTTTATTTGCGTTTCAATTGATTTTGCATTGATTTACTCACAACTGATATAATCAGTATGGGTAAGCCAATTCATATAATTTAGAAGGAGATTAGATTGATTTTGCGGTTTTATCTGTGAAAGATTTCCCTGTGTCAATTTTATTTATTTTGCCGTATGCAGCGCAGCGCTCATGCTGAACCTTGCATGAAACCATAACAGCACTTACAAAAATAACAGATAGAATGGTTACAAAAACTTTTTTCATGTTTAGATCAGATAAAAATGGATTCTTTAAATATCTTTCGAAATACAAATCTACCAAAATTCTTTTATCAAAACAAAGTATTGTGAAAATATTTTACACCCGCTTATTTATAATTCTCTAATTGATAGTACTTTTGACTTTAATTATATTCTTAAAAATATGGATAAATCAGATGTTGATATTCACCCCAGCTGGAAAAGAGTCTTAGGCAATCAATTTTCGCAGCCTTACTTTATAAAGCTTAAAGAATTTTTGATACAGGATAAAAAGCAGTATACAGTTTTCCCTCCGGGCAATCAAATATTTTCAGCATTTAACCATACCCCTTTTGAAAAAGTTCGGGTAGTAATAATCGGACAGGATCCTTATCATAAGAGGGGACAAGCTAATGGTTTGTCATTCTCAGTGAGTCCCGGAGTTTCAAAACCGGCCTCTTTGGGAAATATCTTTAAAGAGCTTAAAACTGATTTAGACATTCCAATACCTCAAAACGGCAACCTTGAGCCATGGGCCGACCAAGGTGTTTTACTGCTTAATGCAACATTAACTGTCCGCGAAGGACAAGCAGGCTCACACCATGGAAAAGGCTGGGAAATATATACCGATGCCGTTATCAAAACAATTTCAGAACAAAAAAAAGGTGTTGTTTTTTTATTGTGGGGACGGTTTGCTCACACAAAAGAAGAGCTGATAGACAAAGACAAGCATTATATTTTAAAAGCTGCACACCCGTCACCACTTGCTCGCGGAGCGTTTTTTGGGTGTAAACATTTTTCGAAAACAAATAAAATATTAGAACTTCAAGGGATATTACCTATTGATTGGAGGATTGAGAAATAAAAAAGCAATTTTTTGAATTGTGTTTTTTACCAATGTTATAATCCTGATAGGTTTTTAAAACCTGTCAGGATTATGAGCAGTGTCAATGATTTCAGCTATATGTTGTTTAAATTAATTATGAAATTTCGTAGTCATTTATTATTGGATTCAAATAACTCTGAGCCTTCTCCAAAGCTTTTGCGATCCCATGAGAATTAGTTCCGCCGGCTACTGCATAGAATGCAGCCCCGCCTCCATTACCTTGAATTTCTTTTGCTATCTCACGCACGATTGTTCCGGCATTTAGTTTTTTATCCTTTACTAAATTGTCAGAAATAATGATGGATAAACTAGGCTTGCCATTTACTTCTGCGCCAAGCACCAAAAATAAATTATCAATTTGGGTGCGTAATTCGAAAGAAAGATTTTTTATTGCATCAGCCGAATCTAAATCAATTCTGGCTGCAATAAAATTAATTCCATTGATGTTTTGTTTTTTTTCAAGCAGTTCCATTTTTAGTACTTCGGCTTTTTCGCGCAGCATCTGATCCATCTGTTTCTGCAATTCAGAATTTTGCTCTATTAAATTCTCAACACTTTTCAAAACATCTTTCGGATTTTTCAAAAGGTTTTTTAGTTCATGTACTAATGCCGTTTGTTGAGTAAAAAAGGCTTCTGCTTTAACCGATGTTATAGCTTCAATACGTCTTATTCCGGCTGCTACAGCGCCCTCCGAAGTGATTTTAAATAATCCTATTTGTCCGGTTGCAGGAACATGGGTGCCGCCGCATAACTCTATTGAATATTTTTTATCAAATGCTACAACACGAACTGTTTCACCGTATTTTTCTCCAAATAAAGCCATAGCACCAGTTTTACGAGCATCATCAATAGACATTTCTTTTATATCTGAAGAAATATTTTCACGGATTTTTTGATTAACAATCGATTCTATTTGTGCTATTTCCTCTTCGGTTAATTTAGCAAAATGCGAAAAATCGAAACGTAAATGTTCTTCATTTACCAATGAACCCTTCTGTTCTACATGCGTTCCAAGCACCTGGCGCAATGCAGCGTGCAGCAAATGAGTTGCAGTGTGATTACTCTCTGTCAGTATACGTTTTTCCGAATTTATTTTTGCTATAAATGTCTGTTTTAAATTTTCAGGAAGTTTATCTGTAAAGTGAATATAAATTCCGTTTTCTTTTTTTGTATCCGTGATTAATATTTTATCATTTGCCGATTCCAAAAAGCCGCTGTCGCCAACCTGTCCTCCGCTTTCAGCGTAAAATGGAGTTTGATTTAGAACCAACTGAAATTGTTCTTTCCCTTTTGCTTTTACTTTGCGGTATTGAATAATTTTTGCATCACTTTCGGGTTGCTGATATCCAACAAATAGTCTTCCGCCTTCTTCCGCTTTTTCCCCTTCAACTAACACCCAATCACCAGTATCAATAGCAGTTGCCGCACGTGATCTGTTTTTTTGTTTCTCCAGTTCAACTTGAAATCCGGCTTCATCAATGCTCAATCCATAGCCGCGTGCAATCAATGATGTTAGATCTATCGGAAAACCGAACGTGTCGTATAATTCAAAAACGGTAGTGCCGTCAACAATTTGTTTTTTTTCATTTGAAACAGCAATACAAACATTATCGATACGTTTCAAGCCATTTTCTAATGTTCTGAAGAAAGAAGTTTCTTCTTCCTTAATTACCTTTTCTATTAATGTTTTTTGTGAGACTAATTCAGGAAAAGCATGTCCCATTTGGTTTGCAAGCACATGCACCAACTGATACATAAATGGTTCTTTCAAATCTAATGATTGATATCCGTACCGAATGGCGCGTCTTAAAATCCTGCGGATCACATAACCTGCCCCTGTATTGGATGGCAATTGTCCGTCAGCAATACTAAATGATATAGCCCGGATATGGTCAGCAATAACACGCATTGCAATATTAATTATCAATTGAGCTTTTCGGGTATCATTATTTTCATTTTCTGATTCATATTTTAATCCCGACAGCTCTTCAATTTTATTAAGCAAAGGGCTGAATACATCAGTATCATAATTTGATTGTTTGTTTTGTAAAACACGCACCAAACGTTCAAAACCCATTCCGGTATCTACATGCTGTTTTGGTAATTTCACCAATGAACCGTTTGCTTTACGTTCAAATTCCATGAACACATTGTTCCATACTTCAATAACCTGAGGATCATCATTATTTACGCGTAAAGCGCCGCTTATCAAGGCAATTTCCTCATCGGAACGTCCATCATAATGAATTTCAGAACATGGTCCGCAAGGGCCGGTATCACCCATTTCCCAGAAATTATCTTTTTTATTTCCTCTCAGAATTCTATCTTCCGGTATAAATTGTTTCCATAAATCATAAGCTTCCTGGTCAAAGTCCAAACCATCATCTTCACTGCCTTCGAATACGGTTACATATAAACGTGATTTATCAATTTTGTAAACTTCAGTCAGTAATTCCCAGGCCCACGTAATAGCTTCCTTTTTAAAATAATCACCAAAGCTCCAGTTGCCGAGCATTTCAAACATTGTATGATGGTAGGTATCCACACCAACTTCCTCTAAATCATTGTGCTTGCCGCTTACCCTCAGACATTTTTGAGTATCCGCAACACGAGGGTATTTGATTGGAGCATTTCCCAAAAACAAATCTTTGAACGGAGCCATACCCGAATTAATGAACATCAAAGTAGGATCATTTTTAACCACCATTGGTGCAGATGGTACTATTTGATGTCCTTTGGACTTAAAAAAATCTAAAAATGTTTGACGAACTTTACTTGATTCCATTTTTTGGGGTTACGGATAACGAATTATTACGAATTTAAAAATCTAT
>CAISYK010001116.1 GCA_903889605.1 uncultured Bacteroidota bacterium | reverse complement strand
GGAATCTGATTTTCTTTTCTGATGATATAAATAAAACATGGGATGGAAAAGCTAACCATGGAACTGAAACAGCAGAAAGCGATGTTTATATTTATTCATTTAAGGTAACTGATTTTAAAAAGAGAAAACATAATTACAGAGGAATTGTAACTTTGATGAGATAGCTTTGATATTGATGAGATGTTTAATCGTTAGTTTGTTTTTGAGGATTGCTCTTTGCTTAAGGCTTCGGAATATTTGTTAAGTTTATAATTGCATCTTGAATAACAGCTTCTCTAAGCAAATTGTATAAAACAAATGAAGCATTTTTATTTCACCTCAATTTATTTATTCAAGAAAAAAGGGTGAATTATAAATATTTTAAATGAGTCTGGTAAAAAATTAAATTCTGATTATTAAAGATTTATTCATTAGTAATCAAATTGACAAAAAGTGTTTTATACTGCTTCCTGCAATTGGATGAATCCGTTTCAATTACATTAATACATCCGCTTGCTGTTCCCCAATTTATTGTAATTGAATTTGTATTTTCATTTTTCACAACAGTACAATCAGTAGGAAATGTCCATCGATAAGTTGAATTAGCAGTTAATGGAACAGTAAAAGTTATATTTTGCTGGTTGGGCGCAGCGCTTACCTTCCCGGCAATTTCTGGTGTCGGGATCAATCCGAAATCGTATGCAGTCCACAGCGTTGAAAAGTAATTTTTATCTTTTGAAAACAGCCCGCTTTTGCCGCCCTGAGTCTTGCATTCACCAGGGTCTATTAATAAGGCATGACTCAGCTTATTTACTTTATAAAAAATTACTGCATCTTTTTTTTCTGGACTTTTATAGGTGTTTCGTTCAATATCTTTACAATTTACAAAAGATGTGATGGTTTCGCTGGGCTGTGTGCTGATATGATATAAACTGGTCCATTGTTTCATCAATTCAACACCATTGCGTTTGTTGACAATCCAATCATTACTGCCCTGGTAAATAATCATACTTGGATATTCTCCTTTATAATCAGGGTTTTGGGCACGGATCAATTTACTCCATTTTTCAGGTGACTTTATTCTCCATCCTGCAAAGACCATTACAGCAGGAATCAAACTTGCGGCAGCCTTATACGGGACACCGGCAAAAATTGCTCCCGAATTAAATGTTTCAGGATAGTCAGCCATCATAATTACACTCATGGCTGCGCCCGCCGAAAGGCCTGTAATAAAAACCTTCTGCGAATCAATTGAATTGTTGTTTTTCATGTATTCCACCATCTGTAAAATAGAATAATTTTCTCCGCTGTTTTTATTAATATGCTTGCTTCGATACCATTTAAAGCATCTTTCAGGATTGTTTATTCTGCGCTGCTGCGGGTAAAGCACGTAAAAACCATATTCGTCTGCCAATTTATTCCACCCCGACAGCTGAGCTGCAGACTCTGCGCATTGAAGGCAGCCATGCAAAACAACAACCAAAGGGGAGGGCTTTGTTTTATTAATGTTTAAAGGTGTATGAACAAACATTTTCAGATGACCTTTGTTATTCCCAAAATGTTTAATGCGTAGTAATTCCTGTGAAAAAGAATCTGTGAATGCAATGAGAATAAATAAAAAGACAATAAAAAAATTCCTAGAAAAACCTTGGAAATGGCAGTACATTGATGTATTGTTTTAGATGCTTTTTTATAATACTTAACAACCATTATTGAATTTAAATGGCTCTGGGCAATTCAGTATCATTCGGTTTTATGGATTTTGTTCCATCAAAGAATTACCCGACATCTCTTCCTGCGGAATTTTAAAAAGCAACTGAGGTGCGTTGTATGCAGTTCCGAAGCGGACATTACTTTTTAGCCTCCTTAAATTATCGTATCGGTCTCCTTCGCAGAAAAGTTCAAGCAGCCTCTGCAGCTGAACCTTAGGCAAAAGGCCTGTTGCTGTAGTTTCAGGCACAAAATTATTCTGCATGGCTCTTTCTGTAATCGCATTATAACTAACAAGGGCTTCTGCCGGATTTAAATTGGAAAGTAAATCAGACTCTGCCAGTATCAGGTGCATTTCGGCAAGGCGGATTAAAGTTATATTAGGAGCAGCTGCGCCGCTTTGATCATATTTTTTCGTGTAATACAATCCAGTGTAAGGATTTTTGTACAGCAGATTAGCCCGACGCCTGTCTGCTGCATCATATTTATTAACCACAGAAGTATCGGCTAACATTAAGGGGTTTTTTGTGCGTTGAAAATTATTAGGCAGTGAATTACTTTGGTCGGTAGAAATATTTACAAGTTGAAAAATGCTTTCCGCTGTCGCTGAATTTCCTGATGTTTTACAAATATCAACAACTGAGTCATTAAGGGAATATTTTCCGCTTACAACTACCTGGCGGGCTTTTGAAGATGCATTAATATAATCGCCTTTGAAAAAATATACCCGCGCAAGATAGGCTGCAGCTGCCAGCTCGGAGGCCCGGTCAACTTTAGTTTGCACTCCTGCACTTCCCAGCAATGTTTCGGCCTGCTGCAAATCCGCAATCACTTGGGCATAAACTTCTTCTACTGTGCTGCGTCCTTTAGAAAGATTTTCGGGTGAAAGAGTCGGTTCGGTGCGGATAACAATTCCGCTCTGTGAATTCCCTCCCTGCGCATCAGGATTATAGCCGGCGGCCCAAAATCTGCAAAGCTGAAAATGTACTATTCCGCGGATAAAAAAAGCTTCACCCTTCAATTTATTTTTTACTGCATTAAAATCGTTTCCGGATAATTTTCCGCTTTCAATTGCTGCAATTACATTGTTGGCACGATTAATCACCGAATAGCTTTCAGCCCACATGCTCCGCAGCAGGCCTATTTGTACCGTCGTTTTCTGCTCGTAAATCTCTCTTGTTCCGAAATTGGATAAAATTGATTGCTGTACCTGTGTTTCTTCGGCAAGAAGTTCTGAAAAAACAACCTGATTTCCGCCCATCACATTACCCGACTGAAGGCCGTCATACATTCCGGCCGCAACTGCTTCCAGATCCCTTACTGTTGTGATGGCAAAATCATTCAGTAAAATTTGTTTCGGTTTAATGTCCAATGTTTTTTTGCATGAAGAGTCTGCAAAAATTATAAACATAAAAAGAAGGATATGGCTGTATTTCATAGTTCTAATGTTTTTTTATTTTACTGAAAAGATGCTTCGTTTTTGTTTAAAATTATACCCAATTGTCCTCTTAGGAGTGGATTAATATATTTTAAAACCCGATTTTTATTCCTGCCATTATCATTTTCGATTGCGGCGTTTGATATGACGGCCCGCTGAATGAAATATTTCCCTGCTGACTGTTTGGATTAACATTACGCAGTACTTCCGGATCCCATCCCGGGTATTTTGTCCATGTCCATAAATTGGCACCGTTAATAAAAATTCTCATTTGCTGAAGATGCATTTTCCCTGTCCATTTTTCCGGAACTTCATATCCTAGAGTAACTGAACGTAAGCGCAGGAAGGATGCATCGTATAAAAATCTGCTTGAATTAACCGACACTGTATATGAATTCAATGAAGGCGTTGTATTGCTCTGATTTGCAGCTGTCCAGGCATCCAGAATTTCCGGGCGCTGCGCCTGGCTTTCCCATCTTCCTATTTGGTTTTTTGCAGGGTCATCATAAATTGTGTTTCCATATACCCAAACAAACATAAAACTAAAATCAAAGCCTTTATAGGCAAATTTATTGGTTATCCCGCCGATAAAATCAGGTAAAGGTTTGCCCATCGGCCTCCGGTTATCCTGGTAAAAATTCCCAGTAGGATTCTGATAAGTCATCAGGTTGCCGGCCTGATCGTAAAATAATTCTGTTCCGGCCTTTACAGTCGAATACATCTGATTTCCGAAAGCATCAAGTCTTGTGCTTCCATCTGTATTATATAACGGAAGCTGTCCGTCAGCCTGCTGAACCCCGGCAAACGGAACAAGGTAGGATTGGCCTACAGGATACCCTTTCAGCACGCGGCCTTCACCTGGTTCTCCGCTCTCAAAAGCATCAGGATCGAGGCCTGCAGCATCAAGTACTTTGTTGCGGTTAAAAGCGATATTAAAATCGGTAGTCCAGCTAATCTTTTTTACCATATTTTTTGTGCTCAAAGTAAGTTCAACCCCGTTGTTTTTCAAACTTCCAACGTTTTTAAGAACTGAGCCATACCCTGATGAAGTAGGCACAGCAACATATAAAAGTAAATCCTTGCTGCGTTTATCATAATAAGAAGCGCTTAAAGAAATCCTGTTTTTTAAAAAAGAAATATCCATATTTATATCAAATTGTGCCGACTTTTCCCATTGTAAGGCTGGGTTTGCAAGGGTAGACGGCACAAGTGCCGGACTTCCGTTGTATCCGCCTGTAGAAACATAATAACCCAGATGAGCGAAGTCGCCGATGTTTGCATTCCCCGTGTATCCATAACTTGACCGTAGTTTAAGGAATGAAATAAAAGAATATTTCTCCATAAATTTTTCATCTGATACGATCCATCCGGCAGAAAAAGCTGGAAACCATCCATACCGGTTATCAATTCCGAATCGTGATGAGCCGTCTCGGCGGATACTTACAGAGGCCAGGTATTTCTCTTTTAATTTATAGTTTACCCTTGCAAAATAACCGTCAAAGGCAAAACCGCTTTCAAAACCATAGCCTGCCTGGTTTGCCGAAGGAGCATTTCCCGGATTATGAAAATAATCGTTGCTGAATCCCCATCCGTGCAATCCGACACCTTTGCTGTAGGAATTTTGTATTGAATTTCCCAGCGTAAAATCGAAGTTGTGATGCTCTTTATATTTTTTTGTATAAGTAAAATAATTATTTGTGTTCCAGTTGAAAACATTAGTGCGCCTGTCCCATGCATCCGAAACGCTGCCTGTATCCTGGGTGTTTCTGAATTTGAATTCGCTCTCAATCTGGTTAAGGTTATCAATCGAAAATTCGGTGCGGAAGCTGAGGTCTTTGATTATCTGGATATCGGCATAAACTCCTGCGATAGTGCGGAAAACATCAGCCGTAAATGTATGATTTTGAAGCTCCCAAACGGGGTTGTTGTTGGGGTTGTAAAAAGTTCCGTCGGAATTATATATCGGCACAAAATCAGGTATCTGCTGTGCCGCACCCAAACCGCCGGCATCACCTATAGGAACGCGGTTATTGATTGAATAAGTAAGGCTTAAATTGGTGCCGAGTTTAATTTTTTCTGTGGCTTTGTTATCCAGGTTAATTCTGGTACTTATGCGCTGGTAGCGGTTCCCAACCAAAAAACTTTTTTCATCACGGTAGGAACCGCCGATGTAAAATGTTGTTTTTTCATTTCCTCCTGCAGCCGAAATATTTGCCTGCTCTAAAGATCCCCTCTGCATCACTGCATCCATCCATTTGGAACCGCCCAAAGCAGCCATAGAATCAGCTTGTCCGCGTGTAAGCCCGGTATAATAAATTACTGTATTTGAACTGTCGCGCTTTATCCCTGCTTCATCTGCAGCCCTGTCGCGCAGGGCAAGCTGTTCGGAGGCGGATAATAATTTAAGGCGGTTGGTCTCTGATATTATTCCGTAAGAATAATCAAAATCAAATTTCGTTTTTCCGGATTTGCCTTTTTTTGTGGTAATAATTACAACCCCATTTGCTCCGCGCGAACCGTAAATTGCCGCAGCTGATGCATCTTTCATGATATCTATTGACTCAATATCATTTGGATTCAAATCGGAAAGCGCGCTTGTACGTGAACCAAGACTTCCGGCACTGAAATCGCCGGTGGTCATAGGTATTCCATCAATTACATAGAGAGGTTCGCCGCCTGCAGTTATTGAGTTTGTACCTCTTATATTTACTTTAACCGGCCCTCCAGCCAAGCCATTTGCTGAGGTAATCTGCACTCCTGCTGCTTTTCCCTGCAGCGCCTGCTCAAAACTAGGCAGGGGAATACTTTTTATTTCATCCGATTTAATACTTACAATAGAGCCGGTAACATCGCGCCTTTGGACATTTCCGTAACCTACAATAACTACTTCCTGAAGCAGCAAAGCATCTTCTTTCAAAATAATATTTAATGTTTCGTTTTGGCTGCTGGTAAGGTTAAAACTTTTTTTCTGAGGAATAAAACCAATATACGAAATAACTAAAGTAACTTTCCCTGTGTCAAGATTTTCAAGTTTGAAATTTCCATTGATGTCGATGGTTGTCCCGATGGTTGTGTTTTCTAATTTTATTATTGCACCTATAAGAGGTTGTTTGTCTTTATCTGTTACAGTGCCTGAGATTGAGGCTTTTTGGGCAAAACCAGGAAAGGAAATAAGGGCAAAAAGAATGAAGGAAAAAATATAATAAAGAAGAGAGTTAACAGGCGCACTCTGGTCTGCATGCGTTCCATCTTTATGCATAATTTTACCGCTTACATTATTCATAAACTGAGGCCGGTATCCGGTTTTATGCTTTAACCATCCGCAAAATTCGGGTCTGAATTTTTTCATATCTATAATAAAAGATTCGATGTTAAATTTCAAGTCAAAGCTTCAAAGATAACATTGTTTTGTTTTGTATTAAGAAAATAATCGAATCAGTGTGTACGAAAAATACCCCTATTTATGTTTTAATAACAAGCCCAGTCAGGTTTAAAAGAAACTGACAAGTCTGAATACAGGAAATTTGCTTATACTTATTATTGCTGTGAGGATTAACTAAATTTATTGTATTTTTGATTTATATTTTGTGTTGAAGAAACTAAAACGGAAAAAACAATATACTTGCTAAAAAATAAATATTCATGAAAAAAAAACTACTATTATTTCTGTCTTGTATTATCTTTTCTTATGCTGAAACTTCTGCCCAATGCAGTGTTAATATTGGAAACGACACCTATCTGTGCAGCGGACAAAGTGTGAACCTAGGTATCAACCTTCAGTATTTCAAAGATTCAATTGTAATTACATATAATGCAGCACAAGGTCAAACACAATTAATAGGTGAAAACAAAGTATATATGCATTCCGGCGCTGAACTTCATACCTTCGGCGGATGGCAGTATACCACCGGAAACTGGGGAGCAGACGACGGTGTAGGCCTGATGAAAAATATCGGCACCGATTTATGGAAGATTACCATTGAACCGCAAACATATTTTGGCTACCATGCCGATAGTTCTCTGAATGGAGTTTTTATGGTTTTCAGAAATTTTGACGGATCAAAAACAGGAAGAAATAACTCTGGTAATGATATCTGGATGGATACCAAGACAAGTCCGCCCACAAACACCTTCAGCGGAGTATCAGCTGTCTGGAAAAAAGATGCCATAGTATCTATTAATTGGTCAACAGGAGAGCATACTCCCAGTATTTCTGTTAATACTCCAGGACTTTATTACGTTACAGTTACAGATACCAACAGCTGCCAGTCAAAAGATACCGTTCTGGTGAGTTTACCACCGGCAATACATTTAGGGAATGACACAGCTATTTGTTCACAATCCTTCACACTGAACCTCAATGCAGGCACGGGATTCAATAGTTATTCGTGGAATGGCAATGCCGGTAATCAATATCATACCGTGAGTTCTGCCGGAATTTACAGCGTTTCCGCGACAACATCCAACGGATGTATCTCTACAGATGTAATTTCCATTTCTTCCGGAATCGCCCCTTCTCATGTTTTTTTAGGTAATGATACAGTAATTTGCGGATTCGGCTCAGTTTTATTAGATGCCGGAGTAGTGATTTCTCCATTAGGAGATTCTTTGGTTATTCAATATGATGCCTCGCAAGGGCAGTCGCAGCTGGTGGGTGCTGCAAAAGTTTATATGCATTCCGGCGCTGAACTTCATAACCTTGGCGGCTGGCAATATGTTACGGGCAATTGGGGAATAGACGACAACCTTGGCAGGATGAAAAATATCGGAACGGATTTATGGCAGATTACTATTCATCCTCAAACTTATTTCGGCTACCCGGCCGATAGTTCACTCAATGGAATTTTCATGACTTTCCGCAATGAGGACGGAACATTAACAGGGAAAGATAATGCGGGAAATGATATTTGGATGGACACAAAAACAAGTCCGCCAACCAACAGTTTTACTGGTGTAAGCGCAGTTTGGAAAGGCTTGGGGATTTCTTCAATATTATGGTCGGACAATTCATCCAACACAACTTTAACAGCATCAAATACAAATATTTACTCCGTAAAAGTTACGGATATGTATGGCTGTGAAGCAAAAGATACCATTGATATAAATATTTCAGGATTACCGTTTGTTGACATTGGAACCGACCAGGCTTTTTGCAGCGGAAGCTCCGTTCTTCTGGATGCTGGTGCAGGTTTCAGCACATATAATTGGTCAACTGGTGTTCATACTCATGCAATTTCCCCCAGCACAACAGGAACTTATTCCGTTACTGTAACCAATGCTGCCGGATGCACGGGATTCGACGTTGTAACCTTGACTTCCGAAAATATACCCGTTGCAAATTTCAGTTATTCTGTAACTGGTTTAACAGTGAATTTTACAAACAGCTCACAGAATGATTCTCATTTTTACTGGCATTTTTTCGGTACAAGTTTTATACATGACAGCATAAATGCATCTCCTGTTTATACCTATACTTCAGCCAACACGTATAATGTGATGCTGATTGTTTCAAACAGCTGCGGATCAGATACAGCAACCCAAACAATTATGACGGTTGGAGTTGATGAGCCTATTATCAACAATATAAACTATGAGGTTTATCCTAATCCCGGAAAAGGCCTTTTAAACTTCCGGTTTTCAGAAGAATTAAAAAACATTTACCGAGAAATATTTGTTTATGATGCCTTAGGAGAGAAGGTTTTTTCGGGGAGCACAAATCTTTCAGAATACATTGTTAATTTAACTAATTTTACACGAGGAATTTATTTTGCCGAAGTGATAACAAATGGTAAAAAAGAGTATAAAAAAATAATTATTAACTAAAACAATCATTACTATGAAAAGAATTTTTCTTTTACTCACTTCGGCCTTTCTGCTGCTGTCCTATTCTTCCAAAAGTCAGGCAACTTATATGAAAATTTTTTTAGATACTAAAAAATTTACATTTACGCCCTGCAACCTTAATGCAGATGGAAGCGGCGGCCCTTCGCCTGTTACAAAGGTATATATGCACGCAGGCTTGTGCTCACATGATCCGGCCAATCCTTCAGATGCAAACGCAAATAAAATATTTTGCCTGTCGCAAATAATTCCGCTCCATTCATTAGTTTGGCAGCATGTTGTTGGTAACTGGGGCACTAGCCCAGCAGATGACGGAGTGGGCCAGATGAACAATGACGGCAGCGGAATTTGGTCGCTTGAAATGAATACAATGGAAAATTATTTCAGCAGCCCTGATGTAAGTACTGCTGTCGAACCAGTAAGTAATGTTACTTCTTCGCCCCTTCCTCCCGGATACAAGGGTTATGTTATGGGAATTGTTTTTAGAAATTTTGACGGCTCTATAATTGGAAGAGACAGCTCATGCCATGATATTTTC
This sequence comes from uncultured Bacteroidota bacterium, assembly GCA_903889605.1. GTDB lineage: Bacteria > Bacteroidota > Bacteroidia > 2-12-FULL-35-15 > 2-12-FULL-35-15 > 2-12-FULL-35-15. The sequence continues at coordinate 13,673 of CAISYK010001116.1, read as the reverse complement.
ATCATTGACATGGATACTCCTGACCCAAAAGTTGTTCAAAGCGATCCGCTCGGCGAATGGATAACATCACCGGTTAGCTTTTTCAAGGCGCCGGCGGGAATAGAAAATAAAAATCCTGAAATTATTATAAACACCTATCCAAACCCATCTTCATCAGCAGTAAGAATTGAATACATGCTTTTAGCTGATGAAGAAAACCTTGATATTAAAATTACAGATATACTCGGAAACACGGTGGCCAATTTATTTTCAGGAAAAAATGAATCAGGGAAAAATATGGTGATTTGGGATGGAACAAACCTGAATGGGGAAACGGCAGCAACCGGCATTTATTTATGTGTGATAAAGGGGAAAAATGATGTTTCTGCGAGAAGGCTGAATCACATAAAATAATTAACACTATTAGGATTTTAAAACAGTCATGATGTATAGTATACACTGAGCCTGTAAATGCATCCATTGAAGCTTTCGCACATCATTAGACAGTTTCAGGGGAACTACAAACAGCTTGAGATTTTCCAAATCTTGATTAAAATAAATAATTTATTTCAATGAAAAAAAAAACTAAGTTTTGCAATTTTCCTCGAATTAACCTGATAGTTCTTGTTTTACTAATTTCAGCGCAATTTTCTGTTTTTTCACAAGTTGTTACATACACCCCGCTGTTTCCTTCAGCAAATGATTCAATTACGATTATTTTCGATGCGGCACAAGGAAATGGATTGTTATCAGGCGTTTCCCCGATTTTTGCTCATACCGGAGTAATTTCGAATAAAAGCGGTGACCTTTCCGACTGGCAGCACCAGATTTCATTGTGGAATTCGGGTTATGACACAGCCATTGTGATGACTCCGCTTGGAAATAACAAGCACCAGCTTAAAATAAAAATAAGCAATTTTTATGGGGTCAATACAACAATTGAGACCATAAGGGAACTTGCTTTTGTTTTCCGCAATTCGACAGGAACCCTGGCAGGAACAAATGCTGACGGATCCGATATTCTTATTCCTGTTTTTCATTCAGGATATGATGCCCGTTTTATAAAGCCTATGGATCCTGTAAAAATTGTTTCTATAGGTGATCAGTTCCAGGTAAAAGCAAAAGCAACTCAAAGCGGGGTACTCAATTTGTTTCACAATGGAACTTTCATCGCGCAAAGCATTTACGATTCAATTGATGCAAATATTACAGCAGCGCAAAACGGGAAATTCTGGCTGAAAGTGCAGGGCCAAAGCGGAAGCAATACCGTTTATGATTCAATATATTACATTGTTCAGCCGCCTGTGTCTATTCAAAATTCCCCTGCCGGAATAAAAGACGGAATAAATTATATTAATGATTCAACAGTAGTTCTGCAGCTTCTGGCCCCTATGAAAAGCTTTGTTTATTTAATCGGTGATTTTAATGACTGGCAGCTGGATCCAGCTTATATGATGAATAAAACTCCTGATGGTGAACGTTATTGGATTCAGCTGACAGGAATAGTCCCCGGCCAGGAATACCGCTATCAATACCTTGTAGACTCAAAAATCAGGATTGCCGATGTTTGGGCTGAAAAATTATTAGATCCTTTTAACGATGCAGCTATAAATCCTGTAACGTATCCGAATTTAATACCTTATCCTCAAAACAAAACCACAGAATATGTTTCAGTGTTTCAAACAGCTCAGCAGCCTTACCTATGGCATTCAACAAATTTTCAGCGTCCCGGCAACAGCGACCTTGTAATATATGAACTGCTGGTACGCGATTTTATGATGCGCCATGATTTTATTACTCTTAAGGATACAATTTCATATTTCAAAAGACTTGGTATTAATGCTATTGAACTCATGCCGGTTATGGAGTTTGATGGAAATCAAAATTGGGGCTATGGCTCTGCGTTTTGGATTGCCCCTGATAAATATTACGGACCAAAAAAAACACTGCAGCGGTTTATTGATTCATGCCATTCTAATGGAATTGCGGTTATTCTTGATATCGTTTTTAACCACGCGTTTGGAAATTTCCCTTATGTGAGATTATATTATGATAAAGGAACCGGGCAGGTAACCCCTCAAAACCCCTGGTTTAATGTTGCCCCCCCGCACCCCTTCAGTGTAGGAATTGATTTTAATCATGACAGCCCTTATACCAGAAATTTTATTGACAGTGTCCTTGGTTTCTGGACCAGCGAATATAAAGTAGACGGTTTCCGTTTTGATTTAGCCAAAGGTTTTACACAAACCAACTCCGGTAATGATGTCGGATTATGGAGCCAGTATGATGCTTCCAGAATTTACAATATCAAAAGGATGCTCTCTCATCAATGGGCAGTTGCTCCGGGAACTTATAGTATTTTGGAGCATTTTGCCGATAATTCAGAAGAAACTGAACTCGCAAATTTTGGTGCCATGTTATGGGGTAAAGCAAATCACCAATATAATCAGGCCACCATGGGATTTCAGAACGAATCTGATTTTGAATGGTATGTTTCTCATAAAGCACGAGGCTGGGCCTATCATAACCTAGTTGGCTTTATGGAAAGCCACGATGAAGAAAGACTGATGTACAATAACCTTAATTGGGGAAATGAGAACGGAAACTATTCAACCAAAAATCCGACAACCGCACTGGAAAGAATGGCGCAGGCTGCGGCATTTTTTTTCACTATTCCCGGGCCAAAAATGATTTGGCAGTTCGGAGAACTCGGATACGATTATTCCATAGATTACGCTTGCCGCACCTGCCCGAAACCAATAAAATGGAACTATTATACTTCAGTTCCTGAACGGCTGCGCCTTTTCAAAACTTATGCTGCTTTAATAAAACTTAAAACAAATTATCCAGCCTTCCGCACTTCCGATTTTGTAGTCTCAGCCTGGGGGCAGCAGAAACAAATTTATATTAACGACCCATCCATGGATGCATGCATTTTCGGAAATTTTGATGTCGCTGACCAGAATGTTTATACAGGTTTTCAGCATACCGGATCCTGGTATGAATATTTTTCCGGAGATAGTTTAAATGTTACTAATACCCAGATGACAGTTCCTCTTTTGCCTGGAGAATTCAGAATATTTACAGACACAAAACTTCCTCTTCCTGACTTAAGTATACCAACTGGTATATTTCAGAATGAAGACCCTCGTTTGTCTTTTTCTTTATTTCCCAATCCATTCCAGAATCAAACCGAAATAAGATTTACTTTGAGTCAAACTGAAAATGTTTTGATTGAGATTTATGATGTTTTAGGAAATAAAATCCGAGTTATTGCCAACCATAATTTCTTGCCGGGAAACCATCTAATGGTCTGGGATGGAACCAATGAATCAGGCACAAAAATGGCAAATGGTATATATAATTTTTCTTTTATTGCAGGAAATATTATTAAAAATGGGAAAGTAATTATTATGCAGTAAATGCTTCGTTTTTTTATATGATAAAAATTCTTCCAAAGCATTTAGGTTTACTGAAATTAGACTGCGGAAAACTCTCTCACATTATTTCCTTTAAAATATTGTATTTTTAAGGCCGGTAAAATGAAAAATAATTTTAAAGAATAATATAAAAATTTAAATTTAATAATGTCTCATATCAACGAAAGCATTGGAAATTTCAAGGTTTTGAAAAAAACTGAAAGCGGGATTCTGATAACTGCTGAAAATGCAGAAGCAGAAATAAACATTTTTTCGGATAACATTTTCCAAATAAACATTAATAAAAATTCTTCGGCAAAATTGCCAAAACAGAATGAAAAAAAAGCTTCCGGCAGTCATTCATATGCGGTTATTCAAAAACCTATTGAAACAAAATATAAGATAGCCGAAAACAAGGATAAAATTGAAATTTCAACTAAAGCTCTCAGGCTGGTTATTAAAAAAAATCCTATCCGATTATCATTTTATTCTCTTTCCGCGTCAGCTGAGGGAAATTCAGGAGAAGGAATACTTCTCAATGAAGATGATGCGTTCGGTACATCCTGGCTCGGCACTGAAGTAACAACATACAAAAAGCTACAGCCTGATGAAAGATTTATCGGCCTGGGGGAGAAAAATGGAAGCCTTGACAGGAAGGGTTCGCGTTTCACAAACTGGAACACCGACCATTGGGCTTATCCGGTAAATGCTGATCCGCTCTATCTTTCTACCCCATTTTTTATAGGCATCCTCAAAAATTCAGCTTACGGGATTTTCCTAGATAATACTCATAAAACCGATTTTGATTTCGCATCCGCAAATGAAAGATTCTCTTCTTTTTCAGCCGATGACGGAGCAATGAATTATTATTTTATACATCACGAAAAAGTTGCCGACATCATAAGTTCTTATACCTGGCTTACTGGAAGAATGGAACTGCCTCCTCTTTGGTCTCTGGGTTTTCAGCAATGCCGTTACAGCTATTATCCCGAATCGGAAGTATATACCCTTGTAAAGACATTCAGAGATAAAGACATTCCATGCGATGCTGTATATCTTGACATCCATTACATGGATGATTATAAAGTTTTTTCATGGCATCCTATCCGTTTTCCAAATCCGCAGAAACTTGTTGATGATTTAAAAAAGAAAGGGGTTAACTTAATCGTTATTCTTGATCCGGGTGTAAAAAGACTTAAAGGGTATAACATCTATGATGAGGGAACAAAACAAAATCATTTTGTGAAATTCCCAAATGGAGATGAGTATGTGGGGCAGGTTTGGCCTGGATGGAGCTGTTTTCCTGATTTTACCAATGAAAAAACGAGAAAATGGTGGGGAGAAAAACTAAAAACGCTTTCAGACATCGGCATTGAAGGATTTTGGAATGACATGAATGAACCCACCGCTATGGGAAAACATCTTCCTAATCTTTTGGAATTTCATAATGAAGGCGAAAAAACAACCCACAAGGAAGCGAAAAATATTTACGGAATGCAGATGTCCCGCGCCACTTACGAGGGAGCAAAAAAAAATCTTAAAGACCGCCGCCCATTTTCACTCACAAGAGCCGGATTTAGCGGAGTGCAGCGTTTTTCTGCCGTTTGGACCGGAGACAATGTTTCCAGCGATGAACACCTGCTTTCGGGAGTGCGTCTGCTGAACAGTATGGGCTTGGCTGGAATACCCTTTTGCGGTTGTGATGTAGGAGGATTTGCAGGCGAAGCATCTCCCGAACTTTTTGCAAGATGGATTGCTGTAGGAGCATTTTCGCCTCTTTTTAGAGCTCATTCAATGATAAATACACGTGATGCAGAGCCATGGTCTTTCGGTGAAGAGGTGGAGGATATTGCACGGAATTACATAAAACTGCGCTACCGCCTTATGCCTTATATTTATGCTGCTTTTTATGAAGCATCGCAAAATGGTTTGCCGGTACAGCGTTCCCTTGCCATTGATTTTTCGAATGATGGAAAAATTTACGATGATAGTTTTCAGAACCAATATTTGTTTGGAAAATCATTGTTAGTTGCACCTATAACAAGCGCTAAGGACATTGCTAAAATTTATCTGCCTGAGGGAATATGGTTTGATTTTTTTACAGATATATGCTATGACGGCAAACAGGAAATTTTTCTCGACGCGAAAATAGATAAGCTGCCATTGTTCGTAAGAGGCGGAAGTATTATTCCGATGCAGGGAAGCGTTCTTCACCTGAAAGAAAAACCGGAAAAGGTTTTATTTATTCATATTTACCCTGGAGCTGACGGTACATTTGAATATTATGAAGATGATGGAAGTACATTCAAATACCAAAATGGATTTTTTCACAAACGGAAAATTTCCTTTCAGCAGAAAAACAAAAAAATAATTTTCGAAAAAGCTGAAGGTAAATTGGATACACATTTCAAAAGAGTTAAAATAATTTTTCACGGCAATGGGATCAGCACAAATGAACTTGTCATAAATGGAAAAAAAATTAAGGCAAAAACAGAACATATTAATTTCCTTGAACCTTCGGCTAAGTTTGATTATTTCCCATTAGCAATGCAGGAACCAATGACTATTAAAAATTTGAAAACGATAGAATTTGATAATTCCACCGACAAAATTATAGTGGAATGGGAGTGAAAAATTACTTCGGATCAGCACTGATTGGAACGAAAAAAATATATAATAATTTTCGATTCTTCTTACCAGTCTGCATCCTGTTGTTTTATATTTCCTGCACCGAAAAAAAAACGGAACCGCATTTCCCTCTGCATTCTGAGATTTCCGGAATTGCCAGCGTCATTACACTTCAGCCCGGACAAACTAAAATTTTATTGGATGATTTTTTTAATGACGTAAAAAAAATTGATTCTGTTTCCGTAAAATTCCTTTCATCTGAATTATCAGAAAATAAAAAGATTCTGCTGCTGAATGATAACGGTAAAGATGTTCCGGAATTGATAGACCTGAAAATCTGGATTCAAAATTTCCCATACTCTCTGCTGCTGAAAAAATCAAGAAAAGTTAATTTCCTGTTCAAATTTGAAAGCAAGGGAAAAAACTTTGACAGTGTTCAGCTTGCCGGCGAATTCAATAATTGGGCTCCTAGAAATACTGTGCTTAAAAATGAAAACGGAATCTGGGAGACCGAATTAATTTTAGACAAGGGAAAGTACCAGTACCAAATAGTTGCTGATGGAAAATGGATGCGTGATCCCGCAAATCACGATTCAGCAAGCAATGGAGCTGGGGCATTTAATTCAATTTTAAAAGTTTTAGGTCAAAATACAGCATTTGCTCCTCAGCTTTTTACCTTAGCCCTAAACCCGAGCAATGACAATAAGTCTATCTTTATTGGAGTTGAGTCTAAATCGAAAAACATATCAGTCTCCAACCAAATAAATAATGATGCAGGGGCCGTCGGACGAAGGGAAATGGATTTAGGAGAAGTAGAATATTTTGTTTTCTGGGAAAATTTCCTGCTGGATCAAAATTTCGTTTCACAATTGGACAGCAAGGAGGCTTCATCTGAAAAAAACGAAAAAGAATTGGAAATAATAATTCCGAAAGAAGCAAAAAAACTTTCACGTTCATTTATCAGGGTTTATGCTTCAAATAAATTTGGTGCAGGTAACGATTTGCTTATTCCTTTGCAAAATGGCGAAGTAATAAAAAAGGCTTCTTCATTAATGCGCAATGACTTGCAGGCGATGATTCTCTATTTTTTGATGCCCGACAGATTTTCCGATGGGGATAAATCCAACAACAATCCTGTTAAAGATAAGGAAGTTGATTTTAAAGCAAATTATCAGGGAGGTGATTTAAAAGGAATCACAAAAAAAATCCAGGAAAATTATTTTTCCGATTTGGGGGTAAATGCAATCTGGATTTCGCCTATCGTTCAAAACCCACTTATTGCATACCGCGAATTTCCTGCGCCTCACCGCAAATATTCAGGCTATCATGGATATTGGCCAATTTCATCAACACAAATTGATACCCGTTTTGGCAGTGATGAAGATTTCAAAAATCTGGTGAATGAAGCACACAAAAAAAATATTAATGTGCTCTTGGATTATGTTTCCAACCATGTTCACCAGGAGCATCCCTTATATAAATCTCATCCGGAATGGTTCACAAGCATTGATTTACCCGATGGAAGAAAAAATATTCGTTTATGGGATGAGTACCGTTTAACGACTTGGTTTGATACCTTTTTGCCTGATATTGACTATTCAAAACCCGAAGTGGTGGATGCAATGACAGACTCTGCCTTGTATTGGATAAAGAAATTTAACCTTGATGGATTTAGGCATGATGCCGCCAAGCATGTTCCTGAGGAATTCTGGAGAGCGCTGACTAAAAAACTTAAAAAACTAGCTTCTTTCCCTCCTTCGGATAAAGCTGTTGGGACTCCTGTTTTCCAGATAGGTGAGACATTCGGCAGCAGAGAATTAATAGGCAGTTATGTGAATTCAGGCGAACAGGATGCCCAATTTGATTTCAATTTATATTTTGATGCAAGAAGCGTTTTTGCCGCGGAAAATGAATCGTTTGAAAAATTAAATAATTCCTTGCTGACAAGTTTTGATTATTACGGCAATCACTCGCTGATGGGCAATATAACAGGCAATCATGATTTACCGAGATTTATTTCGCTGGCAAGCGGCGCATTAAAATTTAATGAGGATGACAAGGCCGCAGGTTGGTCGAGAGAAATCAAAAATGAAAACCCGGTTGGATATAAAAAACTTTCGTCGCTGATTGCTTTTATGATGACCATCCCGGGAGTTCCGGTAATTTATTACGGTGATGAAATAGGGATGGCTGGTGCTGGCGACCCTGACAACCGCAGGATGATGAAATTTGCAAAATTGTCAGATGAAGAATCAGCCGAAAAAAACACCGTTGAAAAATTAACCAAGCTCCGCAAACAAAATCTGAGCTTGGTATTTGGTGATTTTGACACCTTGAAAGTTGCAGATAATTTTTATGCTTACGCAAGAACTTATTTTGATGAGATAACAATAGTGGTGTTCAATAAAAGTGCTGAAACCGTAAAAGTTGAACTTGCAATTCCAGCCAGGTATACTGACGCAAAATTAACTGGAAATTTCGGAGCCGACTGGCGGTTAGAAAAAAACACCCTTACAATTGAATTGAAGGGGAATTCATTTGAAATTCTTACAAATAAAAAGATCAAACAATGAAAACAAAAATTTTGAAATTAGTTTGTCCGGTGTTGTTTTTTTCAGCACTGACTTTATTTATTACCGGATGCGGAAACCCAAATAAAAGCGCTCTGCAGGAAAATACCTCTGCAGAGTTAAAACCAGTAACACATTTAGACTGGAGTAAAAACGCGGTGATTTACGAAGCAAATATCAGGCAGTATTCCCCGGGCGGAACATTCGTAGAATTCGAACAGCAATTACCACGACTAAAAAAAATGGGTGTCGATATTTTATGGCTGATGCCGATTTTCCCGATCGGTGAAAAAAAACGCAAAGGCACGCAAGGAAGCTATTATTCAGTAAAAGATTATACTGCAGTAAATCCGGAACATGGAACAATGGAGGATTTCAAAAGGCTGGTCAAAAAAATTCACGAACAAAAAATGCATGTGATTTTGGATTGGGTGGCAAATCATTCTGCCTGGGATAATAAATGGGCTATAGACCATCCCGATTTTTACACAAAAGATTCTCTTGGAAATTTTGTGCCTCCGGTTCCTGATTGGGCCGATGTTATTGATTTTAATTATGACAATAAGGAGATGAGAAAACAGATGATTGAAGCCATGAAATACTGGATAAAAGAAGCTGATGTGGATGGTTTCCGCTGTGATGTGGCGGACATGGTGCCGACTGATTTTTGGAATGAGGCAAGAGCTGAATTAGATAAAATCAAGCCTGTTTTTATGCTTGCTGAAGCAGAAAAGCCGGAGCTTCATAATCATGCTTTTGATATGACTTATGGCTGGGAACAGCATTTTATTATGGATGACATTTGTTCCGGGAAAAAATCTCTTGCAAATCTGGATTCGTGCTTTGAAAAATACAAAACAAATTTCCCTCCTGATGCTTACAGAATGTATTTTACATCCAACCACGATGAAAATTCATGGAAGGGAAGTGAATACGAAAGAATGGGGGATGCTGTAAAAGCATTTGCTGTATTAACATTCACCATAAATGGCATGCCTTTGATATATACAGGGCAAGAGGCTGCGCTGAACAGAAAACTTAAATTTTTTGACAAAGACACCATCGACTGGAAAAATTACCCAATGGAAAATTTCTATACAACACTTTGTTCATTGAAAAAAAATAACAAAGCTTTGCTGCACGGAGCAGACGGCGGAAAAACTATTAAACTTAAAACCTCTAACGACAAGGCTGTTTATGCATTCGAAAGGGAAAAAGACGGCAATGAAGTGGTTGTAATATTAAATTTATCAAAAGAAAAACAAAAGTTCTCCTTGGTTGAAAACCCATTTTCAGGGGAATACAATGATGCTTTTGCAGATAAAAAATTCAACTTTGTGAAAAATCAGAGTTTGGAATTGAAGCCCTGGGATTATTTGGTACTGGTAAAATAAAGAGGTTTAATTTTTATTCACTATTTTTTATATGGCACTCTCTGACAGGGTTTCAAACCATGTTAGAGTTAAACCTCCAAGGATATGTCCAGCGGTGAAATATAAGTTAAAATCTAAATAAATAAACCCCTAACAGGGTTTAAAACCCTGTCAGGGTGTAGGTAATGTCATCTTTTTTTATAGAATATAAACAGCCTCTAAAACAATAAAAAATTTATGGAGAAACCGCGGTTAAAATTTTGGCAAATCTGGAATATGAGTTTCGGGTTTTTCGGCATTCAGTTCGGATGGGGACTGCAGATGGCCAATATGAGCGCCATTTATGAATTTCTTGGTGCAAAACCCGATCAAATCCCTATGCTGTGGCTTGCCGCACCTCTCACCGGATTAATCATTCAGCCAATCATAGGGCACATGAGCGACAATACCTGGGGACGATTCGGAAGACGTAAGCCCTATTTTTTCATTGGTGCACTAATCGCTTCTCTTTGTTTGATACTAATGCCTAATTCACCTACAATTTGGATGGCCGCCGGTTTATTATGGATACTTGACTCTTCCATTAACGTAAGTATGGAACCATTTCGTGCATTTGTTGCTGACATGCTTCCTAGTGATCAGCGCACCAAAGGGTTTGCCATGCAGTCTGTTTTTATTGGGCTGGGTGCAGTGCTTGCCTCTTCTCTCCCTTTCATTCTCACACATTTTTTTCACATAACAGGTTCAGCTGAGGGATCCGTAATTCCTACAGCAATTAAAATTTCTTTTTATGCGGGCTCGTTTGTTTTGTTTCTCTCTGTCCTTTATACCATTTTTACTACTAAGGAATATCCTCCCGAGAATCCGACTGAATTCATGGAAAAGAAAAAGGCTGGACTTGGTTTAAAAAACATTGCATCTGAAATTTATTCTGCCATAATGAATATGCCTAAAGTGATGAGACAGCTTGCCGTTGTTCAAATTTTTACGTGGCTGGGACTATTTTTTATGTGGATTTATTTTCCGGTTGCCATCACTAAAACGGTTTTCCAGAACTTAGTTGAAGGAAGTGCCGAATACAAAGAAGCAGCCCAATGGGGCGGATTGTGTTTCGGTTTTTACTCAATAATAACTTTTGTATTTGCTCTCGCTATTCCGGTAATGGCAGAAAAATTTACTGCAAAAATTACTCACAGCATCTGCCTATTATGCGGAGGCCTCGGGTTAATTTCCGTTTGGTTCATCACCGATAAATACATGTTATTTCTGTCAATGACAGGAATTGGAATAGCCTGGGCAAGCATTCTTTCAATGCCTTACGCGATTCTTTCTAACCACATTCCGAAAGGAAAAACAGGTATTTATATGGGCATTTTTAATTTTTTTATCGTATTGCCTGAAATTCTTGCTTCACTGTTTTTCGGTTGGGTGATGCTGCATTTTCTTGGCAACAATAAAATTGCGGCAGTTATGCTGGGCGGATGTTCTATGATTATTGCAGCTTTGCTGATGCTGAGAGTAGATGATAAAACAGCTTGATTTCAATTAAATGAAAGCTGTTGAATTTAAACTATGCATAGGCAATTGTGCGTCATTTCAGAACTAATAAAGCCCCTCAACAGATAAGTATCTTTCACCAGTATCGTAGTTGAAAGTTAATACTCTTGAACCCTTTGGGATTTCATTTAATTTTTTTGCAATGGCTGCAAGTGAAGCGCCGGTGGAAATACCAACAAAAATTCCTTCTTCTTTTGCAATACGTCTGGCATATTCAAAGGACTCATCTTTTTCAACCTGTATAACACCGTCCAAAATATTTTTATTTAAAACTGATGGGATAAAACCCGCACCAATACCCTGAAGAGGGTGAGGACCAGGTGCGCCTCCGCTTAAAACAGGCGATAAAAAAGGCTCTACAGCAAATATTTTAATTGATGGGAATTTATCTTTCAATACTTCGGCAACACCTGTGATATGGCCGCCTGTACCAACACCTGAAATTAAATAATCGAGTCCTTCTGGAAAACTTTTTAAGATTTCCTGAGCTGTGGTTTTACGGTGCGCCTCGGCATTTGCTTTATTGTCAAATTGCTGGGGCATCCAGGCATTCGGAGTGGATTGTACAAGTTCAGATGCTTTTTCAATTGCGCCTTTCATTCCCTTTTCGCGCGGTGTTAAAACCAGATCAGCTCCATAAACTGCCATTAATTGCCGACGCTCAATGCTCATTGATTCAGGCATAACAACAATTAGTTTATACCCTTTTACTGCAGCAACAAGCGCCAGACCAATGCCGGTGTTGCCTGAAGTCGGCTCTATAATCACTGTATCTTTATTTATAATGCCTTTCTGTTCAGCATCCTCAATCATTGCGAGAGCAATACGGTCTTTTATACTATTGCCCGGATTATTTCTTTCGAGCTTAATCCATATTTCATGACTGCTGCCAAATAATTTGTTTAGGCGTACATGGGGAGTATTGCCTATAGTCTGCAAAATGTTTTGGTATTTCATGTTTTATTTTTGATAAATTATTAAATAATAAAATTGATAGGTTCAGTGAATGGAGTGTTATTTTTGATTTTTATTTCACTTTTGTTAAATACTATAGAGTATGGTTTAACACTAGCTGTTAGCCAAACATTTCCGCCTATAATGCTGTCCCGGCCGATTACGGTGCCGCCTCCCAGGATGGAGGCATTAGAATAAATAATAACGCCATCTTCTATCGTTGGGTGACGTTTTCGACTGGCATTTTCTTTTGAAACATTTAATGCCCCCAATGTAACTCCTTGATACATTTTTACACGGCTGCCTATTACAGCAGTTTCACCAATAACTATTCCTGTGCCGTGATCAATGGCAAACGACTCACCAATCTGGGCTCCAGGATGAATATCAATTCCTGTTCTGCAATGGGCTTTCTCTGCAAATAATCTTGCCAAAGATGTAATATTATTCTGCCACAAAAAATGAGAAATGCGGTGAACTGCAGCAGCATAGAAACCAGGATAAGCCTGCAGTACCTCATCCAGAGAAATTGCTGCCGGATCAAACTCCAGTATCGCTTTTGCATCCAATATTAAATTTGCATAAATAGACGGCAATTTTTCAAAAAAAACGGCACAACTGCTTTTTGCATTTTCTTCAGTTGTTTTCCCGGTAACCAGCAACTCATAAAATAAGGCCTCCAATTGCCTGAAGTCAGTCGTGAATTTACTAATGGTTTTATACTTTACTGCGTCATTTATAAAAAGAATGTTAAATAATTTATCAATAAATTCATCGGCCAAAATTTTATTTGGCAGATCAGAATCTGTATTCTTATTCCTTTCAAATATTTCAACTATCAAGTCATTCATTTTTTTTTAAGTTTTAGTAAAAAAAAGCCCTTTGGAATTTCCGAAGGGCTTTTTAAGTATCTGAAATAAAGACCTATCTAAAATACAACAATTGCTCTTCGATGGTGTTAAAACAAAAAACCAAATAATAAAATATTGCCGCACCGGTATATAAATTCTTTGTTTTCATTTTTGAATAACAAATGTAATTTAAAAAATAATTGAAGCCCAATATTAAAATATATATTATGATTTGCCATTTATTTTTCAATATCAAAGTAGTTTGTTTTGCCTTTAAAAAACAGGAATTTTGCTCCAATTGCCGGCTGAATTTAAGATACGACTTTTTAAGATTACTATCTG
>CAISYK010001115.1 GCA_903889605.1 uncultured Bacteroidota bacterium | reverse complement strand
CAGTGTTCCATAAAATTTTGCCTCTCTTGTTTTGAAATCAATTTTAATAGTATCATTTGTCAAACCAAAAATATCAGTGAAGGTGCCTGGCGGAATGAATAAATGATATCGGGCATTTTCTTTAAAAACAATAGGCGCCGGCTGAGCATTTTTCCCATCACTCAATGCCTTAAAATTAACTGAAACAGTACTAATAGACTTTTGATCGAATATCAAATTTTTATAGTCTTTAAGCGGAACAGAGTCTTCAAGGAGTTTAATCTCGGCATTATTTATTTTACCTAAAAAGTCAGGATCTAAAGGATTATCAAAAATAATTTTAAACTCTGCATTAATATCAAAATTCATATTTCCGCCGGGGCTGCTTAGCACCTTAAATTTCAAAGGATTTCTTTTGTTTTTTAAAGCTTCTTCTTTACTGTTTATTTTAAACTTAACCGTATCAAGTATCTTAAAGCCATTCTTAACTTGAAGAATTAATGAATCTTTTTTATTATTTCTAAACCAATAGTTCAGAGTGTCTTTGTTTTTAGAATAATCCAGAATAACATCTTTATCATTAAAAGAACAATTAAGCGGCTTTATATCCAAACTGTCAGCAGTTTTATTAAAAATGAAAACAATCTTTCCGTATGAATTATAAATAGTTTTTTTCAAAAAGAGTTTTTTTACAGGCTCCTGAAACAGATCAATCAAAACGATGTTTTTATCAGAAACATCTATAAAAGCATCTGCAAAACCGATGCTTTCATTTTCAGCATCATATAAATAATCAGCATTTGCATCTTTAACAGCAAGCATTTTATATTTGCCTTTACGGATATTTTCAATTTGAAAAGAGCCGTCTTCTTTTGTCTTTGCAAAATAGTCAGGTTTAATTTTATATATAACACTATCACTATAATCAGAGTAAAGCATTGCAAAAACACCTTTCTCGGTTTTGTGATCAAAGGCATTTTCTATTTTGCCTTTTAAGATTAATGAATCTATAAAACTACCGGTAGAAAATATGTATTTGAAGTTTTCAATCGCATTGCTTTCATGAATGTCCTGCAAAGCATTACCAAAATTGATAGCGTAAGTTGTATTTGGTTTAAGTTTTTCGTCTTTATCAAAATCAATGAAAAGAGCCTTATTTTTCACCTTTATATCAGGTGCAGTTTCAACAGGAGGTGATATTATAAGCTGTGCATTTAAATCTTTTACCTGAATGAACTCATCAAAATTTATTACAATTGATTTTGATTTAAAATCAAGTGATGCACTATCCGGAACATATTTTACAACTCTGGGAGGAAGTATATCTTTTTTCCCTCCTCCCGGCGCTACCACTTGGGCGCAGGAATAGAGAAATGCAAATAAAAGCAGATATACAAATTTGCGGATTTGAAAATAATTAGAATAGAAGATGTTTAATTTCAAAAAAAAGTTTATGTATTTCATTGAATTGTATTTCAATTAAAATGCCTGATTAGTATTTCATTAAATTCTCAGTTTGGTATTATATCAAATCGAGCTGAACGCACATTTACCAATTATTTCCACTACTTTTTCCAGATAAATTTTATCTGTTTCATCAAAGTTATCAAGGTGTTCACTATCTATATCTAAGATTAAAAAAACATCACCATTTTTATTAACTGCAGGCAGGGCTATTTCAGATTTTGATAATGAACTGCAGGCAATGTGTCCTGTAAACTTATCTACATCTTTCACAATAATTGTTTTTTTCAGCTCCCAGCTTTTGCCGCAAACACCTTTACCATAAGCAATACGCGTGCAGGCAACAGGCCCTTGAAAAGGTCCCAAAACAAGATCAACACCTTTCGGAAAATCATTTTTATGATTTTCCGAAACAGAAAAAACTGAGGATATGGGTTTCACAAAATAAATACCGGCCCAAAAATAATTCATCGAAAATTTTAATGCCGCTACAATATTCGAAATATTAGCAATACTATCATTTTCACCCTCAATCAAAGCATAAATTTGAGGAATAAGTGATTCATATTGTTCCTTTTTTGTATACCCTGAAACAGTAATTGTTTCTGCCATTTTTTCCAGTAATTGGTATACAAAGATATAAAAGCCCCTTTATAAAATCTCCAGTATGAGGAATCTTTTAATTACCATTCTTTTTTGAGTATAAATGGCGAGCCTAATGAGCTGCATAAGCCATACAAACAATACTGACTTTTACACCCGGCACCTGCAGCAAAGTATGAGCACATGCCTCCAGGGTGGCTCCAGTTGTAATAACATCATCTACTAAAAGAATATGTTTGCCTTCTAACTGAGCAGCATCACGTAACTGAAAAATAGATTCTACATTCTGCCAGCGGCTGAAACGCGATTTTTTTGTTTGTGTCTCTGATTCCACTGAACGATAAAGTGATTTCAAGTCTGCTTTTACATTCATACTTTCTGATAAACCCTCGGCAAAACAATCGCTTTGATTATAACCGCGCTTTTTTTGTCTCTTTGGATGCAGAGGCACAGGAATAATAATATCTGCAGTATTAAAATCCTCACAATACTTAAGTTCATAACCATACAATTTCCCTACCGACACACCAATATGCTTTTGTCCTTTGTACTTTAACTGGTGGATTAAATGCTGTACCTTGCCGCCCTTATTAAAGCCGTAAAAAGCTGCTGCTGAAAAAACATCAACCCGTCCCCAGAAGATTTTTACGATAGGATTATCACTATCTAAATGAAAATTTGTTTTTGGCAGATAATAAGCACAATATGTACAAATACTATGTTCATTTTTATATAAACTTTTTCCGCAGGAAACACAAACATGAGGAAATATCAATGCAATAAAATCGTTCAGCATAACGTTTGTTAAGGACAATTAAAATTTGCTACTTTTGCAAGATTAAAATTAATAATATTTATTATGGAAAATAATCAAATGGAAGAAAAAAAATCAATTATTCCGAAGGAAGAAAAAAAGCCAATTATTCCGAAGGAAGAAAAAAAATCAAATAATAAGCTGCTTATTATTTTATTGATTTTATTATTAATAGGAAACGGAACATTTATATGGCTTTGGCTGAGTGAACGCGGGCGGGCTAATACAGAAGTAATAATAAAAGAACAAATAACTGTTGAACGTGATAATGTAAAAACAGATTTACTGGAATTACAGGAAGAATATGCCACTTTGCAGACAAATGACAAAGCAATGCAGGTAGAATTAGATGCAAAAAAGGCTGAAATTGCAGATTTAATTTTACAAGCCGAGAAGCATAAAGATGATGCCTACATCATTTCAAAGCTCCGTAAAGAAACAACAACTTTACGTAGTATCATGAAACATTATGTAGTGCAGATTGATTCATTAAATACTCTGAATAAAGTAATAATAGCTGAAAAAGATAAAGTAAGCGCTGACTTAAGCACTGAAAAGGGCATCACTACTAAGCTTTCTAAAGACAAAGACGCTTTGCAAAGCACTGTAAATTTAGGTTCTATTTTGAAAGCTACAAAACCTTTAGCCACTGGCGTAAAGTTCAAATCGGGAGGAAAAAAGGAAGTGGAAACTGAAAGAGCATCACGTGTTGAAAAAATTAAAGTTTCATTTTCATTAGGCGAAAACAAAATTGCAAAACGCGGTGAAAAGCCTATCTATGTCCGTATTGTATCTCCCGATGGGAAAGAAATATGTAAATCTCCTGATGAAGGTAATATGTTTAGTTTCAATGGATCAAAAGGCTATTTTGCAGGAAGAGAAATTGTTGATTACAAAAACGAGGAAATTACTGTTGATGTTTTCTGCGAAAGCGCAAATGCATTTATTCCCGGGAAATACCTTATAACAATAGGTTGTGACAATGTTATTATTGGTGAGACAAGCATTAATTTAAAATAATAATCTGATAGTATAAAAACTGCCACTATATTATTAGAGCCTCCTGTGAAATTTCGCAGGAGGCTTTTTTTTGCAGTATATTATCAACTAAACACTCCTCAATTCCACTGCGTTTTAGATAAAAAATCTCAAACAATTCAAAATACGCAGCCGCACTTATGCCAAAAGCAGCCGTTAATATCCAAATAACTGCCGTCAATTCATTATGGTATATAAGTATTAACTTCTGAGCTACATTTGTCAGGAAAGCACATCTCCAGCCTCAAAAATTAATCTCAAAAACAAAAAATTATGATGAAAAAAATGTGTTTTGCAATTGTATTTCTAGGAAATACTTTGCTGATTGGACAAACAGGATCAGTAAAAATTAAAATTACAGACAAATCAAACAATGATGAGCTGCCTTTTGCTAATGTATTTATTGAAGCTGGAGGAAAACAAATTGCATCCGCAACAGGTAATATTTTAGGGGAATGTAAGTTTGATTCACTTTACCCGGGAATTTATTCCTTAAAATCGACTTATGTAGGATATAAATCTTCTGAAATTAATAATGTAAAAGTAGAAAATGGAAAAACCGTTTATATAGAAATTAAAATGCCGGGCACAGCCTATTTGAAGGAGGTTGAAGTATTAGAGTATTCTGAGCCATTAATTGATCCTGACACTAAATCAGGGTCAACGGTTACACGAGAGGAATACCAAAATATGGCTTCAAAAAATATTAATTCAGTCGCAGCAACCACAGTTGGTGTTTATCAGCAAAACCAGGGCGGAGCATTGAATGTAAGAGGTTCACGAGCAAACGGCATTGCTTATTATATTGATGGCCAAAAAGTGTATGGAAACGGATACGATACAGAAGAGTATAAAAATCTAAAAGAAAATGAATTCAAAAAAGTTAACAATAATCCTTTATCTACATTTTCTATTGACGTTGATGCAGCCTCTTACAGTAATATAAGAAGGTTTATTAACGATGGTAATATGCCGCCGAAAGATGCAGTAAGAATAGAAGAAATGGTTAATTATTTTTCTTATAAATATCCTAATCCAAAAAACAATCAGCCATTTTCTATTACCAATGAAGTGTCGCAATGCCCGTGGAATAATGCACATCAACTGATTCATATTGGATTGCAAGGAAAAAAAATAGAGACGGGAAATTTAGCGGCAAATAACTTAGTTTTTCTAATAGATGTTTCCGGGTCAATGAATTCGTCCGATAAACTGCCTTTATTAAAATCAGCATTAACCTTATTAGTGGAACAACTCAGACAGCAGGATAAAGTTACAATTGTTGTTTATGCAGGAGCGGCAGGTCTGGTTTTATCTCCAACGTCAGGTAATAAGAAAGATAAAATATTGGAAGCCATAAATAACTTGCATGCCGAAGGTTCCACTGCAGGGGGCGAGGGCATTGTTTTAGCCTACAAAATGGCAAAAGAAAATTTTATAAAATCAGGAAATAACAGGGTAATACTTTCCTCCGACGGAGATTTTAATGTAGGAGTTTCGGATGAAGCAGAATTGAGCCGGCTGATTGAAGAAAAAAGAAAAGACGGCATCTTTTTAACTGTTTTAGGATTTGGAACAGGTAATTATAAAGACTCTAAGTTGGAACAACTGGCTGATAAAGGAAATGGGAATTATGCATACATAGATAATATTTTGGAAGCGAAAAAAGTACTGGTTAAAGAAATGGGAGCTTCTTTGTATACAATAGCAAAAGATGTGAAAATACAAATAGAATTCAATCCTTCTAAAATAAAAGCATACCGCTTAATTGGTTATGAAAACAGGGTGCTTGCTGATGAAGATTTCAACAATGACAAAAAAGATGCTGGTGAAATAGGCTCAGGACATGCTGTTACGGCCTTATATGAAATAATTCCCAGTTCTTCCAATGAAGCAATTGATGATACCGATTCTTTAAAATATCAGAAACTTAGCAATAGTAAGGACTCTCAAAGTAATGAATTAATGACAGTTAAGTTTCGTTATAAAGAACCAAACGACACAAGCAGCAAATTAATTGTTGAGACATTGTTTGATAAACAACTTCCTTTTTCATCTACCTCAAACAACTTTATGTTTGCAGCGGCCGTCGTAGAATTTGGAATGTTATTAAAAGATTCAAAATACAAAGGAACCTCAACCTATAAAGAAGTAATTGCTATGGCAAAAACAGCCAAAGGACCAGATGAAGATGTATATAGATCAGAATTTGCCCGCCTTGCCGAAACCTGTGAATTATTAGATAAGGCATCGGCAAAAAAATAAAAAGAATATCAACCTATATCAAGTCTTGAACTATAAGTTTTGATCTTTTATACGAAAAACATTTGTAATGCTTATAATCAAACCCGAAATCAAAAACCACAAGTTTTACTGAGTTTTGAGAATGATTTGCTGCAATCTGGTAAAAAAATATGCTGTAAATTAAGAAAAAATATAATTATGTAAAAATTTTCGTACTTTTGCAGTTCAACAATAAATGGTCCTGTAGCCGAGTGGCTAGGCACAGCTCTGCAAAAGCTGCAACAGCGGTTCGAATCCGCTCGGGACCTCGGAAACACTAATGGTAGAGAGGTTTAACATTAGTAAACTTAGTGAAATCAGGGGTTTGGGAAAACCCTCTGATTTTACAAAGTGAATAAAAACAGTAAAATCAGCGGAATTGGTTCACAAATAGTTCACAAAAACTATGAAGCCAATTTCAAACAACACAGCTTACCTACTCCTTCGTAAAGACGCTTTGCGAAAGGATAACACCTTACCAATTATTCTTCGTGTAAAAATTGCAGGACGCAAGAAAGATATTTCACTTTCTGAAAATTGCCCTTTGGATTTTTGGGATGAGGGTAATTCTCAGGTTAAGCGAAGTTACCCGACAGCAAAGAAGATTAATCAAGCCATTGACACAAAAAGGCTGCTTGCTGAGACAATTATCTCAAAATACAAAAACAACAATCAATTTCTTACTCTAGGAGATTTTGAACATGAGTTTGGATAT
>CAISYK010001114.1 GCA_903889605.1 uncultured Bacteroidota bacterium | reverse complement strand
CATCGCTGTTCCAGCTACCGCCTTTCGCACAAGGTTTTTTTGTCTTAAACTGCCAGACCATCTCCGCAGCATTACCGCTCATACAAAATAATCCATACCAATTTGGATTGTAGGACCACACCGGTGCGGTGAAATAGTAATCGGGGGAAACAGCACCTGCTGATGTTATAGCATTTTTCAATTCTGCATTATTGCATTCACTGCGTTTCTTTAAACTATCAGGATAGTTTATTATAGAAAAATTACACAAGTAGCATCCGCGGGCATTTTGAATACTTTTTCTTTCCTGGCTGCTCCATGGAAATGCAACATCGCCTAGGCCCCCGCGGGCAGCAATTATCCACTCTTCTTCGGCCGGTATACGTAAATCATTGATAAAAAGAGATTCCCATTTCTCTTTCTGATTGCTTGCTTTTATTTTTTCGTTTACTGCCTGCGTCAGCCAGGTGCAATACATTTCTGCACCTTCTCTTGTAACATTTACCACCGGCCTATCACCAGATACAGGATGCTGATACAAATTTATTATCGGTTCATAAAACGATTTTCCGTTGATTATCAGTTTAGCCGTATCAGGCACTGCTTTAAAGAAATCGTCTATCCTATTCTGCATTACCAGGTCGTTCAAAAATAATCTGTAATTATTATTACTAACTTCTACTGATGACATATAAAATCCATGAACGGAAACCGTTTCACCATAAATTATTTCGGTGCTTGAAGGAACATAAGCCCAGGCATCTTTATTCAATTTAATAACATTCTTAATAAGTTTTTCCTTCATTTTTTTTGTATATGCTATTTCCTTTTCGCATAATACAGGAATACTCCTTGGCTCACCAGCTAACTTCGCTTTTACGAAAACGGGGGCTCCAATGTAATCATCCTTTAATCCTCCGTCATTATGTCCAATATTGCCTTCATCAGCCTTTATGATTTTATTCGTTATTGTTTTTTTTACTTCCGGAATATTTTTATTAATTGAACTTACTGCAGCACTTGTTGAATCAGGTGATTTGATATTAGGCGTTTGAACAGCAGCAAGGTTGTTATGCGGTTCCGGATCCGCTTTTTTAGGATTTGGTATGGCCGCTGTGTTTAATATTGAATGGTTATAATATAAAAACGCAGCCAAAACTAAAACAACCGAGAAACCTGATAAAATCCATTTAAGGTGGATGCCATGGCCTTTAACGGCAGTCAATTTTTGTAATAATTCTTTTTCTTTTTGCAGGGAAGGCACCAACAGCGCCTCATTACTGAATACAATATTTGCTTCCATGTCCATTAGTTTTTGGGTTAATAAATCATCCCCGTCATGCTCTATAAGGCGCCTTTTAAGCAGTTCGCGGATTTCTTTGTCTGTGATATTTGAGTTAAAATCTTCCATTGAGTCTTTTTGAAATTTGATCTTTCAGTCTTTGATAATATACTTTTAATTGATTTTCGGGCTTGTCAATATATGCTGCGATTTCTGAATAAGCCCTTCCTTCACTGCGCATCAGCAGAAGCATCCTCTGCCAATCTTCCATTTTTTCAAGTTCTTCATTCAGTGCATTTAATCTTAAATTTTCAACTGCTTCAGTAACTATAGGTTCGGCTTTGTTTTGTAATTCCATACTATCTATATCTGATACCGGAAAATTTTCTTCAGCCTTTTTTGTGTCGCGGTAATGGTTTCGTAAATAATTAATAAATATTTTGAAAATAAAAGAGGCAAACTTCTCTTCTTGTTCAAACTGGTAATTTTTATAAGTGTCAATAACTTTGTACAACGTTTTGTAAATAAGATCCCAAGCATCG
Source organism: uncultured Bacteroidota bacterium (assembly GCA_903889605.1). Taxonomy (GTDB): domain Bacteria; phylum Bacteroidota; class Bacteroidia; order 2-12-FULL-35-15; family 2-12-FULL-35-15; genus 2-12-FULL-35-15. The sequence continues at coordinate 1,475 of CAISYK010001114.1, read as the reverse complement.
TCTTCACCCAGATTCCATGTATGAATTGCGTATGTATAAAGTTTTTTTCCATAACGATTATAGATTTCTGCTGTAAAATCGTTTTTACTTAAACCAATTAGTTTATATGTTTCCCTGACTGCTGAATTCACAAAATATTTTTCTTTAATTACCTCTTATTTAGTATAACACAAATTGGTAACAGTTTATTTATATTTATTAAAATTTCGAGGCAAATTACGGATATTACTACACTAAAAATCAAAATGAAATACAAAATTGGCTACTTTTGAAAAAATATTAAATCTTTCAAAAAATAAAATAACCATGAAGCACAACTTCAGGAAGACCGCGGTTCTCAAATACAAAATTTAATTTATTAAAACATTGTAAGAAAATTATGATGCAGAATATATCCTTATGATGACTGTGCTGTACAAAAATTTAAAAAAATGACCCCTCTGCGTACAAATGGATTTCGAAAACAAACAAAAGAAAAAACTTACACCTGCTCAGGCATTAATAAAAGCACAGCAATCCTGCGCTTACCAAGAACGCTGTCAGCAGGAAATGCGTAATAAGCTATACGAATGGGGTTTATATTCTGATGATGTAGAAAATATTATTTCTGATTTAATTACTACTAATTTTCTAAACGAAGAACGTTTTGCAAAAACCTACGCCGGCGGAAAGTTTAGAATAAAAAAGTGGGGACGAATAAAAATTAAAATAGAATTGAAAAAACGCAGTATCTCACCTTACTGCATCAAAAAAGCAATGGAAGAGATTGGAGATAAAGATTACATCCAAACATTGAAACAATTAATTATAAAAAAATCAAAAGAAATTAAAGGCGGTAAACCCCAATTGCGTAATTACAAATTAGCTCAGTATGCCGCTTCACGAGGGTTTGAACAGGATTTAATATGGGATCTTTTGAAGGAGGAAGAAGATTTCGCCTCATAGCCTACCCTAAAGGAAGGCAATGCATACAGACATACTCCTTATTTTGGCTTGCGGGTTTATACTCCTGTATTAGGGAAAGCAGGATGGCGCATTAATCAAGCCTGTTTCCTGCAATACAGGAAATGCCTCCTTCATATAAAGAACAGGAATAACTTTCTTCAACTGTTTCCCCCCCGGACCTTCGAAATAAATAATTACACGCGGAAATGAAAATTTTGGTGTTTTAACATAAACAGACTTTATTTTTTTCCGCATAATAGCTGGGGTACTGCTGTATAAAAAACCTTTCTTTATACGAATAATCGAAATGAACAAGAGAAAAAATGCACAATAATTTAGCGGCTGGCTGAAAAATAATAATCCATAATACATAATTGATAAGGCTGTATAAACAAACAGCAATAAGAACATAAAATAGTTCATAATACTTGTTATGCCCCAATGTTCGCCTAATTCATGCTCCAGCGGAATTCGTGCAGCATCCCTGCTGTTAGTGATAAAAACAATATCGTCATTAATATGACAATATT
>CAISYK010001113.1 GCA_903889605.1 uncultured Bacteroidota bacterium | reverse complement strand
CAATATGATAACCTTTTTCTTTCAGCTGATCAATACATGACTTTGTATTATTTTCTTCTTGGTTGTATTTGTATATGTTAAGCCATTTGGGCGACCCCAATGCAATGTCTCTATTCACTGTATAAACATTTCTATTTTCAACAATATGAATATCCTGAATACCAAAAATATCACATGAACGCAGCACAGCACTAGCATTGTGAGGCTGATAAAGATCCTCCAGCATAATTGTAATATGACGTGTACGATAGTTTAGGACTTCGTCAAACTTTGCCCTGCGGTTCTCCGAAATTAAATTTGATAAATAATTTATGAGTTCTTTATTCAATTTATTTATTTCCATTTTGTAAGTTTCGAAATTGTTTTATTTCCCATTTGATTTTGCTGCCAAATTTGCAATTCGGTACAGCAGCCTTGCACCAACATTAGCATCCCACTCATCACCGCCTGGGGCTATTTCATTAAGATCAAATGCAATGATGCGTTTACCTGACTCTACAATTTTTTCGATAAGCATAAGAATTTGTTCAAATTCAAAACCACCGGCAACAGGGGTTCCTGTGTTAGGACAAAGCTTTGGATCAAGTCCGTCAATATCAAAACTTAAATAAATATCCTGCGGTAATTCTACTATGATATCATTGCATATACTTGACCATGATGCGCCGTCGTATTGTTTGTTTTTAATATCACGATCAAAAAAAGTTACAATGCGTCCGTTTGAATTTTTAATTAAATTATATTCAAATTCACAAAAATCGCGTATACCAACTTGTACAATTTTTGAAATCTGAGGGATTTTTACTGCATTAAACATTATGGAAGCATGTGAATATTCAAATCCTTCGTAAGCATCACGTAAATCAGCATGTGCATCAATATGCAAAACAGCAAACGAATCATGTTTCTGAGCTAATGCCTGCATTAAGCCAAGAGGGGTACTATGATCACCGCCAAGTAAAGCTATAATTTTATTCCTATCCAGATATGCAAGCGCTTTGGTTTTTACCCAATTGTTCATTTTTAAACATTCAGCATTTACAGCAGTTCTTATATCCTCCATTTTGCTGTTTGTTTCAGGTGTTTCACCTTCCTCAAGCAAACTAATGTATAATTCGGATTTACGTCTTAAACTTTCGTTTTTGCTGGAAATATCATCTGATACCGGTTCCATGGCAATGCCGATTTTCCATGCATCAGCAATTTTCGGATCAAATAAATCTACCTGGAATGAAGAATCGAAAACAGCTTGCGGGCCCAAGGCAGTACCTGCTCTATACGACACTGTAACTTCCCATGGAACTGGAATTATTACTACCTCGGCTTCATCAGTATTAAAAGGCAAGCCATAAATATTATTGTTAGCGTCACCCAAAGCGTTGGGATCGAAATTATTTATTTTGTCTTGTTTACTCATTGGTAATTGATTAATGTATCTTTTAAGATTTGTTATTATAAATTAAATATAAGTGTGTGTTAAAATTTATTACAATATTTTTTCTTTTAAATATGATGTATTAAGTTCTATAAAGAATAATTTCAAATTTTAATACATCAGGCCTTGTCCTTTCTAAAAAGAAAGGGCAGGGCTTGGAGTTTATCCAGAGCGAAGTCCAGGGGCTTCAATCATTTCTAAAAAGAAAAGGATTTACGCT
>CAISYK010001112.1 GCA_903889605.1 uncultured Bacteroidota bacterium | reverse complement strand
TTTTCCTCTTAAATAATAATCTGCAATGATGCTGTGAAGATATACTGCCGTTGTAGTATATTGCTTTATTTGCTTCTTCAGCACCTTTCGTTTATTTAATGTTTTACCAAACATCGAGTAAAAATTAAAGTGTGCCTTGATTACTGCCAGGAAATGGTTAAACTGTCCTGAAAATAGGAATTTAAGACCAGCAATGCCATCCAGCAGAAATCGAATAAATATTTTTAGATATAGATATTTTGGCGGATGATTTTTTAAAATCATTAAAAGGTTGTTGCGGAAATTTAAAAATGTTTTGAAAGAGTTTGTTTTATTTAGTGTCCCGCCGCCAACGTGATAAACAGTTGATTCAGCGCAATACATAATCTTGTGACCAAAATTTTTCAACCTCCAGCACAAATCTATCTCCTCCATGTGCGCAAAAAAATCTTCATCCAAACCTCCTGCATTGTGGTAGTTTGAAGCTCTTATAAACAGACAAGCTCCGGAAGCCCAAAATACCTCCTTGGTATCATTATATTGCCCTTTATCTTCTTCAACCTGATCAAAAATCCGGCCGCGGCAAAAAGGATAACCGTATTTATCAATAAAACAGCCTGCAGCACCGGCATATTCAAAATATTCTTTCTTATTAAAACTTTTTATTTTAGGCTGACATGCTGCAATAGAAACATCATCATCCATGAGCTTAATTATAGGTTCAATCCAATTTGAAGTAACTTCCACATCAGAGTTCAGCAATACATAATATTCAGCTTTTACATGTTTTAATGCATCGTTATATCCTTTGGCAAATCCGCCATTAACAGCGTTTCTAATAATTTGAATTTGGGGGTATTTTTTTTCAAGAAAGGAAACAGAATCATCGGATGAGGCATTATCAGCCACAATTATTTGCGCATCAGATGAATTATATTGAATAACAGAAGGCAAAAACTTTTCTAGAAAATTTTTGCCGTTCCAATTTAAAATGACCACGGCAGTCTTCATACAGATATATTACCTATTAAATATTACATACACACTACCTCGGACTGCGGAAATTTTCATCTGCATTACCGCCAAAATGGTCAGCAGCTTTTTCTTCATCCAGATTATTGGAAGAACTAGTACGCTTATGAAGTAAAAGTTCCCAGCGGTCATTATTTATTTCACCTTGAGCCGTGGAATGTATCAGCGAATATCTATTAGTGACCAAATCAGGATTATAAAATACAAACTTTCTATTTGATTGCTTGTTATCGGGGTAAGTAAGAGCGCGGGATTTATCAAATAAGTTATAATATTCCCACATTTCATAAGGGTAAGCACTTGGTTCCGAATCCTCTTTAGTTCTTTGATCAGGGGGGCCATACTGCAGATATACTCTGCCCCGGTCAGTATCATATCCTTTTAGGCCGTATGTGCCGAATTCTTTATTTACTTTCATCACTTCTTTATAATACTCTAACCACATTAATTGCGGTTCTTTTTCATTCCGCGATTTCCAGAAATTATAGAACAACTGCTGCATAAGTTCTAAATGTTTTCCATTTATTTGATTTTCCGCATATTGAATTTCCGAAGGACTTGAAATTGGACGTAACGACCTGATATAACCTGACAGTGTATCAATACTCTTATATGAAGTAACAAATGTATTGCTGACATCAACAGATTTTAAGTCTTCCAAACTTAATTTGCCTTGTGAATTTTTGCGTTGAATAAAATATTTTTGTTCTGCTTGTATTTTATTCTCTTTATCACGCACTTCAATCACCAAATTATAATTGCCTGTGGGTAATTTTTCAATATTGAACTCCGTAAGTAAAATGTTAACTTCATTAGCTGATTGTTTTGAAAAAGCACTGTAATCACTGAGTTTAATACTGTTTTCATAAGATTCTAAAAAATAATTAAGCATCATTTTTTGTCCGTCTCCGATTATTTTTTTTGAATTATATATTTCGGCATAGAATTTAATTTTATTAATGTTTTCAGGATAAAAAGCTGAAACATAGGGAACCAAATCGTAACCATTTTTAGTCAGCACATTTGAAGCTGCTGATTTTACATACGATTCAAGCAATTGAATATCCGAGACAGACACTCTATCACCGAGGAAGTTAACAATGATTGGCGTTGCAGTAACGAAAGGATTATCTGATTTTCTATTTTTATCAGATATAGAAATATCCATGCTGTATGTACCATTAGGTAATGTATATCGGTGCTGATCAATAAAATTGGGAAACGCTTTACTGGTATCATCCGTTTCCGGACTGTTTAAAGTATATTTTTGAGCATTCTTAATTTCCCCATTTTTGCTGAAGCTGATTGCAATATCAACTGCCCCTTGGTATTTTCCACCTGCATTCTTAATAAATTTCACC
>CAISYK010001111.1 GCA_903889605.1 uncultured Bacteroidota bacterium | reverse complement strand
TAAAACCACTTTCTTTTATCTGAATTTGGGGTTACAGTATTTGAAACTTCAGGAATATGATAATGGCATAGAAGTCTGGAATAAAATTCTTGTAACAGATCCGAAAAATTCAGGCGCTCTAATTAATATTGGTGTTGCATATATGGCTAAATTTCAATATGATGATGCAATTAATTCTTTTAAAAAAGCTGTTGACTTCAATGCGGAAGATCAACTTGCAAAGAATAATCTTGCATGGGCTTTAAGTGAGAAAAGTAATGCAGATGCTTTAGCGAAAAAAAATAAAGCAGAAGCTTCGCAGAAAAAATAGGTTAAAGCGACGGTCTTAATATTCTTCCCTGAATTTTATTTTTTTCGAGCGCATAACTTATAAAATCTCGGTTTGGCACGAAAGCTAAATGGTCTTTTGTTTTTTCAACATATTCCGGTGCAATCTATAATTTCAATTTAAATTAATTTGAAAAATGTCCTTTTCGGAATGACCCCTACGATTATTGATTATGTCAAATTATGTCCTTTAAACCCTGATTTCATTGAAGGGCAGTATGCTGCAAATCAGTTGTTTTCAGAAAATAAGACTTTCCCTTACAGACTTTCCATAGTAGTTCCTGCCTATAATGAAGAGGCCCGTATAGGTGCATCAATTGACCATATAGCAGAATATATATCTGGACTGGGATATAGAACAGAGCTGATAGTCGTGGACGATGGCAGTTCCGATTCCACTAAAGAAATCGTTATGGGCAAAAAGAAGACTATGCCTTCAAATTGCATGCTGCATCTGATATCATACATTCCGAACCAAGGTAAAGGGGCCGCTGTAAAAACTGGCTGCCTTACTGCGCTTGGTAAATATGTGCTTTTTTCTGATGCTGATCTTGCCACTCCAATTGAAGAGTGGCCAAGGTTGGAACGCAGCCTTATAGAAGGGGTCGATGTATCAATTGGCACGCGTGTTTGGCCGACCGGAGAGGACAAACGTACTTCACAACCTTTGTTCAGGCGTGTCTTTGGTAAAGTATATCATTTATTAGTATTGCTGTTCGTGGTTCGTGAATTCCCCGATACACAATGTGGTTTTAAGGCTATGACTAATGAAACAGCGCAGCGTTTATTTTCGCTGCAGAGCTTAAAAGGTATCGTCTTTGACACAGAGTTGCTTTATCTAACCAAGAAGCTTAATTTGAAGGTGGCACAAATACCTGTGGAGTGGTCTAATATAGGCGGCTCGCGTATGAGAGTTACAATAAATCAGGCCGTAAGCGTACTTGCGGATCTTGTGTCTATACCCGGTTTGCACCGGAAAGATATAAACAAATGATAATCTTATTTTATGTGAATCTGTCCTTATAACTTTATTTTAAAGGTAACATGTCATAAATCACTTCTCCATTATTTCCAATACAATTCTATTTTTTCCAACCTAGCCACAAATAATAATTATGAAAACTCTGAATATTAACGAAGTTTTTTTTAAACGTGGAGCGATTATATTCTTTGTATGTTTTTTTATCTGCGGTTGTTTAATTTTTAAGGATTATGGGTTATCTGTCGATGAAGCAGTCCAGCGCACAATTGGTGAAGTAAATTACAACTTTATAAAATCTGGAGATTCTAAAGAATTGCTTGCTCTCGGTGATTATGGTGAAGGGAAATACCACGGTCCGGCCTTTGAAATTTTTTTATATTCGGCTGAAAAATTATTGAATTTGAAAGATTCCCGTGACATCTTTTTGATGCGGCATGGATTAAATTTTCTTCTTTTTTTTATTGGAGTATTGATTTTTTATCTTTTAGGGTTAAAAATTTTTAAAAGCCATGGAGCTGCATTATTGAGTGCGGTGATGCTAGTTATATCACCACGCATCTTTGCTGAAAGCTTTTATAATTCCAAAGATTTGCCAATGCTTTGCTTTTGTATCTTCGCTTGTTATACCACACTCTTATTTGTAGAGCGCCAAACAATAAGGTGGGCAATTATAAATGCAGCGTTTTGCGGGTTTGCAATGGACATTCGAATTATGGCTTTGCTTTTACCTTTTGGTGCCTTGTATTTATACTTAATGCAGAAACATAAAAAAATAGTTCCGCTATTAATGTTCATTTCCTGCACATTACTTTTTACAATGGCTTTTTGGCCTGTCCTGTGGATTGACCCGGAATACCATTTTATTGCAGCATTCAAGCAAATGAGCCATTTCACGCTATCTGTTGATACATTATACATGGGCCGCATTGTTTCAGGTCCAAATTTGCCATGGCATTATTTGCCTGTTTGGATTTTATGTACAACGCCTATTTCATACATGGTATTATTACTGGTCGGGCTGTTTTTTGCGTTAAAAAATTCTTTTGTTAATTTTAAAAGTACGCTGCCAATTCAATTATTTATATATATGCTTGTCACTCCCATCCTTGCCGTTATTATTCTGCACTCAACAGTTTATGATTCCTGGCGACATGTGTATTTTGTATATCCATTTTTTTTGCTTATTGCGGTATATGGTTTTACACAATTAATTAATGCAGTAAAAAACAGATTGGCTGTAAGAATAATTTCATTCTCAACTGTCATAAGCGTCATTTTTGTATTAATTTTTATGATTTCAAATCACCCTTTTCAGAATTTATATTTTAATTCGTTTGCAGGAAAAAATATTCGACAAAATTACGAGATGGATTATTGGGGATTGTCTTTCAAGCAAGGATTAGAACATATATTAGCAAATGATAAATCCGGAAATATAAACATTGCCTCAGACATGGGAGTTTGCTTTTTGAATTTTGATATTATTCCGATTGAGAATAGAAAACGTTTGAACCAGACTGATGATCTGAAATCTGCAAATTATTTTTTAACTGCTTTTAGATTATATCCAAATGGTTTTAATTTTGGAACAGCGGTATTTCAAATTAAAGTCGGAAACGAAGTATTTATGGAAGTGCGGAAATTAAATTAACATACAAATATTAAAAAAAACATTTGTTAGTATTTTCAAAATTTGCTGTTTATACTGATTATATCCAAGATTGAGAATGCAGGCAACATAGATTTTTATTATGACATAAATTTTGTTTCTACCTTGGATTTTCAGGTTGTTTCACAAGCTCTGATCGCATCTTCTATGGTCGTGAACTACCTGGATATTTTATTTTACTTGTTTTTTTAGAAAACAATTTATATTTTATTTTTTAAGTAATTGTTTTTAACAATCTTAAGTATTTTAGTAAATTTGAGTTTTATAAAAAGTATGTGTTTTATTGTTTTTTTCTGAATATTTATTTGTTGATGTATGAAACATAATGCCGAATAATAAAGTAATGGCTGAAAAAATATCGGTTATCCTGCCTTGCTATAATGAGAAAAAAAATATTTTGGAATTAGTTCCGGTTATTCACGATTTCTTAAAAAATTATGACCATGAAGTTTTAGTAATAGATGACAATAGCCCAGATGGAACTTATCTGGCAATAAAAGAAAAAAACTATGACTATGTCTTGCCGATATTAAGAGAATCAGATAAAGGGTTTGCTAAATCTATAAGGTGTGGAATTGAAAAGGCTTCAGGTGATATTATTATTGTTATGGATTCTGATTTTAATCACCTTCCGAAATATTTGCCAATAATGATAGATAACTTAAAATATTTTGACTGCGTAATTGCCTCCAGATTCCTTTATTTGGCGCGTGAAAAGCACGATGGTTTATTCAGATTAATTTCCAGTTGGTTTTTCAATATTTTCATTCGGATAATACTTGGCTCTAAGGTGACAGAAAACCTATTTGGTTTTTTTGCTGTTAGAAAAGAAGTTATTTCTAAGTTAGATTTTGATGATATTTTTTGGGGATTTGGGGATTATTATATTAGGTTTATTTTCTACATCCAGAAAAAAGATTTCAGCATTTTACAAATACCGGCAATATTTGGTCAGAGAAATTCAGGAATTGGAAATAAAAATCTTATCGGTAGAATTATCAGATACACTAAAGAAACTTTCATTTTAAGATTTAAAAATTTATAAAAAATTACATGGATAAATTATCGAATGAAAAAATGGAAGTGTTTTTTCCCAGCTGTAATGTGGAGACCGTTAAAGACGGACGTGGTGGAATTTTCACTTGGGTTCCGCAAGATTTAATTATGGAATTTAATTTATTATATTTTACACCAGGTACCACAAGAGGGAATCATTACCACCCCGAATTCATAGAATATTTTTTAATTGTGGAGGGATCTGGAATTGCAGTAACTCTTGATGCACCCGATATGAAAGAAAGAATAATTCATCTTAGTAAGGGTTCGTGTATTAGGACCCCTGTTGGGGTGGGGCATACAATTTATGCAATTACAAATTTAACCGCTGTGGCAATGCTTACAAAACCGTGGGATGATTGTGAGTCACCAATAATCAGAGATGACATATTTAAAAGTAACAGTTCAAAATGATAAAGACTGCAGTATTTGGTGCTAACGGTTTTGTCGGGAAAAGTTTATGTTCTTCCTTAATATCTACTGGTAATTTTCAAGTCGTTCCTGTTATACGTGATAATTATTCCGAATTTATTGGAAAACATTATGATATTGTTATAAACACAGCATCTCCTGCTGCCAGATTTTGGGCGAAAAATAATCCTGCTAAAGACTTTCAGGAAACTGTTCAAAAAACAGCAAACATTTTTTATGGCTGTACTTTCGAAAAGTTTATTCAAATAAGTACTGTTTCAGCTCGCTGTCAGCTTGATACCGTATATGGACGACATAAATTAGCTGCTGAAAGTATTTGTAATTACGGCAATAATCTAGTTGTACGGTTAAGCTCAATGTTCGGGGAGGGATTAGAAAAAGGCGTACTGATTGATATGCTCAAAGGACAAAAAATATTTGTTGATGGAGAAAGCCGGTACAGTTTTTCCAGTGTTGATTTTGTCTCGGATTATATTGTCGCTAATCTTACGAAAACTGGTGTCGTTGAGATTGGCGCATTTAATTCTATTCGTTTGATGGATATCGCTGAATATTTAAATACAAATCTGAATTTTGAAGGCCAGCTTGATATTCAGGAAATTGAAAACCCAGATGAAAATTTCCCTGATGCCAAAGAAGTGTTTAAGTATCTTGATAAAATAAAAAATAAATATTCATAATAGACCCTTATAAAAAATGAGTAACATAAAAATTCAAGAATGCCGCTTTTGCGGTAACCCATCTTTATTACCATGTATCGATTTGGGAAATCAATATTTATCTTCCATATTTCCAGAAGACTTAACTTATCGTAACACCATTCATAAGCAGCCTTTGGATTTAGTATTATGCGAAAAAAAAGAAAATAGCTGCGGAGTTCTGCAGTTGGGGCATTCGTTTGATATGACAGAAATGTACGAGGAATATCCTTTCACGAGTTCAACAAATTCTTCGATGCCTAAAATTCTAAAAGATATTCTTGACAGCGCGTTGGAATATACTAATTTGTCGGAAGATGATTTAGTCCTTGATATTGGCGGGAATGACGGAACGCTATTATCTTTTTTACAAGATAAAAATTGTGATTTATTATGTATCGATGCAGCAAAGAATGTTAAGCCGATTTTCAGTTCAGATAAGTTTAAAATAGTCAACACTTATTTCAACGAAGAAACCTATAAAGCCTCCACAGATAAAAAAGCGAAACTTGTTTTTAGTATTGCTATGTTTTATCATTTATATGATCCTATCCAATTCTCAAAAGATGTTGCAGCATGCATGACCGATGATGGTATTTGGGTCGTTCAAATGGCCTATCTTCCTGCTATGATCAAAACAAATATGTATGACAATATTGTTCATGAGCATGTTGGTTATTATGCCGCCGATCATATGCGTTGGATCATGGAAAGAGCCGGTTTGGAAATTTTTGATGTGACATTAAATGATGTGTATGGAGGAAGCTTCCGATTATTTATGAAAAAGAAAGGATGTACAAAATATCCTCAAACTGAGCGTTATCAAAATGTATTGAAAGATGAAATGAAAATGGGAATATATTCTGCTAATACTTATGTTAATTTTATGGAGCGCGTTGAAAAAACACGAACTGATTTAATTAGCTTGTGTGGAAAAATAAAAGCCGAAGGAAAAAGCATTTGGATTTATGGAGCCTCAACAAAAGGAAATACTATTCTTCAATATTGTGGTATTAATAATGATTTTATTGATGCTGCCGCAGATTCAAATCCTTTTAAAATAGGTAAATATATTATTGGTGCTGACATTCCGATTGAAAACGAAACTAAAATGCGTTCGGTAAAGCCGGATTATTTACTTGCCCTTCCTTATAGTTTCATAGGTGGGTTTATGGAACGAGAAAAGGATTTGATAAATAGCGGGACAAAGTTCATTATCCCATTGCCTGATGTGAAAATTATATCTTAATATTTTTTGCGGATTTTTTATTTTACTTTTTTTTAACTTTAATTTATAGTTAGCAAACCATGTTTATCGAACAAGAAGATTATAATGAAATTAAGCGTACTTTCCCTATAAATGCTGTTGAACTGCTTGTTTTTGATAAGGATAATAATGTGCTGATGTTTAAAAGATTGAATGAACCTGCTAAGGATCAATGGTGGATTCCCGGCGGAAGAGTTTTGAATGGGGAAAGCAGAAAAGAAGCCGCAAAAAGATTAGCAAAGGATGAGTGCGGAATTACTGTTTTTGATTTTCAGCAATTTGAAACACTTGAATATTCAGTAAAGAATAATACTGACAATTATTATCAGCACATTATTTCAACGGTTTACAAAATCAAAACAAGTGGCGGGGAGGTTGAAATTGATTCCCAAACCAGTGAATATTCATGGCGGTCTCCATCAGAGTGGCTTAAATTTATTGACGATGACTTTATTAAATATTTGTTGATTGATTTTAGAAAGAGAACTCCTGCATCGTTTTTGAGAGAAGGATTAAGGTCGCAGGGTGTAAATGGATTTATCAGGCCCGAATTATATGATGTAATTTTGAGGTCACTGACGGTTCCTTGTACTGATATAATTTTAAGTAATGCCAAAGGAGAAATTTTGCTTGTAAAAAGAAAAAATGAACCGGCAAAAAATTTGTGGTGGGTTCCGGGTGGGAGGGTTTTATTTGGCGAAAAGCGAATAGAAGCAGCAGAAAGAAAATTAAGAGAAGAGTGCGGGCTTCCTGAATGTATTAATTTTAAAGAAATTTGCAATATTGATTTTATATATACTTTAAGTGACAAACAAATCATACACGATATATCTTTGTTGTTTGAAGCGGAAATAATAACAGGTAATGTTATTTTAGATGAACAAAGTTCCGATTATAGTTGGCGGTCGGCCAGTGATTGGCTTAATGAAGATTTGCATGTTTTTATCAGGGACATAATGAAAAAAAAATTATACAATGGACAAATCAAAGAACTATACAATTAACAAAGATTACTGGGAAAAAAACATTGAAAGTTATTCGGGGTTTTATTATGTTAATTCTGAAGAGAATATTCAGCTGCCGTTTGGCTTATCAGTATTGTATAAGAAATTTCTTTTTCCACTTGAAAGAAAAGTCACTTTGGAGAGATATAATAATGTTTGCGCCTTCATTGATAAGCATGTTAAAAAAGGAATGAAAGTCGCAGATATTGGCTGCGGGTCCGGAGTATTTTCAAAAAAACTTTTAGAAAAAGGAGCATATGTATATGCCTTTGATTATGCTGAAAGTGCTGTAGAATTGACAAAAAAGAATTTATCAACCGTTGCTGTATCCAATATTGAAGTATCTCAATTCGACATCACAAAAAACTGCATACCTGATGTAGATGCCGCAATTTCAATTGGTGTATTACCTTATATTGATGAAGTTGATAAATATTTTCATAATATATTGCCTCATACTGATCGGTTCTTATTTAACTACATAGACAAAAATAATTTATTTAATCTAACCAGAAGGATGATGTCATTCCTTGATGTTAGGAGCTATAGTTATCATTCCCAAAAAGAAATTTCATCTTTAGTTCACAATAATGGGTTTAGCATTGCGGAGAATAAAAAATTGGGTACTGGTTTTATACTTGAATTAAAAAAGAATTAAAATGAAAATTCCATGGACAAAGCCTGATTTTTGGGGCAATGAAATAAAATATGTCACTCAGGCATTGGAATCCTCGTGGATTTCAGGCGGCGAATATCTCAATAAACTGGAAAACGATTTCGGTGAAATTTTGAAAAAAAAACATATTCTTGCTGTTTCGAATGGCACCACCGCCATTCATCTCGCTTTTCTTGGATTAGGATTAAAGCCAGGCGATGAAGTAATTGTTCCTGGATTTGCATTTATGGCCGCGGCCAATGTTTCATTACTAATGGGGTTGAAGCCTGTTTTTGCAGAGGTGGATCCTGATACATGGTGTTTGTCAGCTAAAGAACTTCCCAAATATATTTCATCAAAAACAAAAGCAATTATCCCAGTTCATACTTATGGGAATGTTTGTGCTATGGATGATATTATGGAAATTGCAAATGCATTCGGAATACCTGTTATTGAAGATTGTGCCGAATCTCTTTTTTCGAAATACAGGGGAGAACAATGCGGAACAATTGGAAAAATAAGCACTTTCAGTTTTCAAGCTACAAAAACTATTACAACCGGCGAAGGGGGATTAGTCGTCACAGATTCGGATGATTTGAATAAAAAAATGTTGTTATATCGAAGTCATGGAATGGACAGAGGTAAAAAGTTTTACTGGCATGAATTGCCGGGGCATAATTTCCGACTTACAAATTTTCAAGCGGCAATTGGAGTAGCTCAATTGGAAAAAATAGATATAATATTAGCGGAAAGGAAAAGAGTCAGTGAAGAATACAAAAATATTCTTTCCAATATGGAAGGAATTACTTTTCAGAAAATAAATAAAGATGTTGAGCCTGTAATTTGGGCAATTGCTTTGAAATTGGATACTAAAGTATTCCCCCAAGGTCGTGATATGGTGATCCAGCAATTGAAGGAAATTGAAATAGAAACGCGTCCGGGGTTTTATGCATCCAGTTTATTGGAGATATACGAAAAACATTCATTGCCCGGTTGTGAAGTGATAAGTAAAAACGTTATAAGCTTGCCTACGTTTCCTAGTTTGAAAAATGATGATATCGCTTTTGTTTGTGAACAATTATTGAAATTAAGGAAATTTTAAGAGTCTTTAATCATGAATGCTTAAGAACTCATTGTTATTATTGTTTTATATAGACATTAATTTCATAATGGAGGAAGATTTATTTTATTTATTTTTAAACGCATGATTTATTAGCTGTCTTTATTTCACTGCCCTAATCAGTTTAATTTCTTCCCCATTATTTTGTCAGTTGCGATTATTAAAGTAGAGTTTTTTTATATTTTTAAGCAAAATTGTTTTTTTTGTAAAAATCACATTAAATTAAAAAATAAAACATGAAAATGCTGAATATTAACGAAGTTTTTTTTAAAAGAGCAGCGATTGTTTTCTTTGTATGTTTTTTTATATGCGGTTGTTTTATAGTTAAAGATTACGGCATTTCATGGGATGAGGGAGTTCAGAGGTGGCTGGGTGAAGCAAACTATAATTTTATTAAAACACATAATCCTCAGCCCCTGCTTGAAAATAAAGACAGGTATTATGGGCCGGCTTTTGAAATTATTTTATTCTCAGCTGAAAAAATTTTTAATTTAACAGAAATTCGTGACATATTTTTAATAAGACATGCAATAAGTTTTTTTGCTTTTTTTATTGCCGCTATATGTTTTTATCTTTTGGGCTTTAAAGTTTTTAAAAGCCGTGCCGCAGCATTATTATGTGTCATAATGCTTGTTGCTTCCCCGAGGATATTTGCTGATAGTTTCTACAATTCAAAAGATTTGGCAATGCTTTGTTTTACTATTATTGCTTCATATACCATGTTTTTATTTATTGAAAAGCAGACATATTTATGGGCAATCGTTCATGCTGCATGCTGCGGATTTGTTTTGGATGTAAGAATAATAGGCTTTCTAATACCTCTCATAACTATTTATTTATTTGTATTTCAAAAAGAAAAAAAAGTTATACCGTTTTTAGTATTCCTATGCTACACTTTGTTTTT
>CAISYK010001110.1 GCA_903889605.1 uncultured Bacteroidota bacterium | reverse complement strand
TGCAGGGGGGGTATGCGGTTATGGTTTAGCGGCCATAGCTTAAGTGGCGAGCTGACGAGCTCTGGGTACCCCACCTTTAGTAATAAATAAGAAGGAATTAATATTGGAGTTTTTACAAAAATGATACTATTGACGGTTTGAGTCTTGAATATAACTCAGGAAGCTCTTTACATCACAAAATAAATTACAAAATGGGATTGATTGATGGAATCAGAAACCTTTATTATACTGATGGAACAATTCAGGAAGAAGGAAATTATAAAAATGGGTTAAGGGATGGTGTCACAAAATGGTATTCTTCGGATGGGCATATCAGCATTGAATATAATTATAAAAATGGTTTATTGGAAGGAATACAAAAATCATACTATAAAAATGGAAATATTGAGACCGAGGGAAAATCAAAAAACAACCTGGAAGAAGGCGATTATAATGAGTATTTTGAAAATGGAAAAACAAAGCTGAGTGGGAAATATTCCGACGGCAAAAAAACCGGCCAATGGAAAGAATCCAATGAAGAAGGCAAAATAATTAAAACAGAAAACTTTGGAGAACTGAAAAAATAAATAAATTATTAAGCCCCAAAATGTTAATTTTTGACAGGTAAAATCACAAATATATTTTTCATTTATTAAATGGCAAATGCCAAATGCCAAAAATAAATACCAATATCAAAGACTAGAAGCCCCCAAATAGAATAATAAAACAGATGAAACTCTTTACAAAACCACATAATTAAATCTCCATTACAGCCTCTGCCAAATGCAGATACAGCGTTCTATAAAATATCCACCTCAATACAAATTTTCTTTTCTCGTCTAATGCATTATTATTAAAAAATAAATTATCCAGCCTGCGGCTCATATACTATCAAGACTATCTGACTGCAAAGTCAATCAAAATCCTCTTTATCAAACAAAAGTTTGAAATCATCAATATTTTCACAATCTTTGACAGCATAAAGAAAATAAAATGATTCTAAAAAGATATTTTTTTGTAATTGCTTTAGCACTTGCATTTAACTCATGTAAAGTTTTTAAAAAACCAGCAAAGATGCTGGGCAAGGCTCCGGTAATTACTTTAGATACCGTCGAAACAACCTCTAAAACACCGGAACAGCAATCGTATAGAGCGTCTGCCGCCCGCATAAATGATATTATTCATACTAAATTAGATGTAAGTTTTGATTGGAAAAAGCAATATTTGTTTGGTAAAGCAACTATTACAATAAAACCATACTTCTACCCAACATCAACATTGCAGCTGGATGCACGCGGAATGGAAATTAAGGAAATTGCATTGATTCAAAATACTTATATAAAAACAGGATACAGTGACAAACCTGATCCTTCAGGAAATTATGAAGTAAATGTAACTAAAACAGTAACTAAAAAACCGTTGGAATATACTTATGAGAATGATATTATCACAATTAAATTAGATAAAGAATATAAGAATTCGGAAGAGTATACTGTTTTTATTGATTATATTTCTAAACCCAACGAATTGAAAAAAGGCGGCGGAAGCGCTGCTATAAAAGATGATAAAGGTTTATATTTTATAAATCCTGACGGTAAAGAAAAAAACAAACCCCAGCAAATCTGGACACAAGGCGAAACACAATCAAATTCTGTTTGGTTTCCAACAATCGATCATCCTAATGAAAGGATGACACAGGAAATATATATTACTGTTGATAAAAAATTTGTTACCCTGTCGAATGGGGAATTAATTTTTTCAACAAATAATGAGGACAGCACACGCACCGATTACTGGCGCATGGATCTGCCGCATGCTCCATATCTTGCTATGATGGCTGTCGGTGATTTTGCTGTTGTAAAAGATAAATGGCGTGATAAAGAAGTGAACTATTATGTAGAAAAAGAATATGAACCGTATGCAAAGGCTATATTCGGTAATACTCCGGAGATGATGGAGTTTTTCTCAACAAAATTCGGTGTCCTTTATCCATGGAATAAATATTCGCAAATAGTTGTGCGTGATTATGTTTCAGGTGCAATGGAAAACACAACCGCTACACTGCATAGTGAATTTTTACAGCGTACCAACAGGGAACTTTTAGATAAAAATTATGAAGATGTTATCTCACATGAATTATCTCATCATTGGTTTGGAGATATGGTTACATGCGAATCCTGGAGTAATCTGCCGTTAAACGAATCATTTGGAACTTATGCGGAATATTTATGGGAAGAATACAAATATGGACTCGATGCTGCTGATTTAACCAGTGCCGAATCGCGCAAAGGATATTTATCTGAATCCGCCCGAAAGAAAGTAGATTTAATTCGTTTTTATTATAATGATAAAGAAGACATGTTTGACGCACACAGCTATAACAAAGGCGGACAGGTGCTTCACATGCTGCGTAAGTATGTTGGTGATGATGCCTTCTTCGCTTCGTTAAAATTATATTTAGAAACAAATAAATTTTCATCAGTTGAAATTCATAATCTTCGTTTGGCTTTTGAACAAGTAACAGGTGAAGATTTGAACTGGTTTTTTAATCAATGGTTTTTATCATCCGGGCATCCTGATTTAATAATTAAGAACCTTTACGATAATGTTGAGAAAAAAGTGAAAGTTGAAATAAAACAAATTCAGGATTTAACTAAAACGCCATTGTTCAAATTACCTATTGCTGTTGATATTTATTCAGGCGGCCACGGCCGCGCTGAACGTCATAAAATTACGGTAACTAAAGCCGATGAGACATTTGAATTTGATGCGAACACTAAACCTGACTTGGTAAATGTTGATGCAGAAAAGATGCTGCTTTGCACCAAATCTGATCAGAAATCAAATGCTGAATTGGCATTTCAATTTAAAAACGCACCTTTATATTTAGATCGTAAAGAAGCTTTGGATGAACTTATAAAAAACCCACAAGATTCAACAGCCACGGAGATTATCGTGTCTGGAATATATGATAAATTCTGGAGCATTCGTGTTGATGCGATTTATGCCTTAAAAGGTATTGCATCCGGACATGAAAAACAGATAAAAGAACATTTAGTGGAATTAATATTAACAGATAAAAAATCTGATGTTAGAGCTTCTGCAATTGATTATTTGTCGACATTTTATAAAGACTTCGATTTGCAGGCAATATACCAAAACGCATTGAATGACAGTTCTTATAATGTTTTGGGTTTAGCTTTGAGCGCTATTGCAAAAGCAAATCCAGAGGAAGGAATTAAACTTGCTAAAAAATATGAGAATGAAAAAAACGATGAAGTTTTATTTTCTATTGCCGGTTTATATTCTAATTACGGGTCCGATGTAAACAATGATTTTTTCATAAAATCGGCAGATAAATTTGAAGGTTATTCAAAAATAGGCTTTGTGAGTTTGTATGAACTGTTTTTGAAAAAAGTTTC
>CAISYK010001109.1 GCA_903889605.1 uncultured Bacteroidota bacterium | reverse complement strand
TAGCTGAATATAAGGATCTCCCCGGATTCGCGCACCCCGATATCAACCCTTGTTGCATGGGCATGTTTCAGGGTATTGTTGATTAATTCAAAAGCGATCCTGTAAATTGCAGTTTCGACATTTTTGTTTGGCCTGATTTCAACGCCCGACGATGTGAAGGATATTTTCAGTGTTTCAAGTCTGTTGATCTTTTCAATATAATCTTTCAGTGCCTCAAGCAGTCCAAAATCATTGAGTACATTCGGTACAAGGTTATTTGCAATTTCACGGGTACTGCGGAGTGCTTCATCAAGGAGTTCATTGGCTAACCGGATAAACTTTTCCTGTTCATCCTGGTTTTCTGCATGTGAACGAATCAATTCCATGTGTATTTTTACTGTTGACAGAAGCGGACCAAGACCATCGTGGAGGTCTTCAGAGAATCTTGTGCGCTCTCTTTCCTCTGTTTCTATGGTATTTCTGAGAATTCTTTGTTCGCTTTTCCTGAGTTCAAGAGTCCTTTCTTCAACTTTTGTTTCAAGCAATACGCTCTGATTCTTTTTTGCCCGATAACGGTAATACAGAACCATGACGCTGATCAAGATTAAAACTGAAGAAAAAATAAAAGAATTCCTGAGACTTATTTGCTTGTTTATTTCAAGTTTCTGAAGAGCATTTTCTTTTTCTTTTTCTTCCGTTTCATATTTTACCTGCATCTCTGCGATGGATTTGTTGACCTGGTCAGTGAACATACTGTCGCGAACCTGATTGTAGTGATTAAAAGTTTCAAGGAATGCACGGTAATTCCCAATTGCGCTGTAATATTTTGTCAGGCTGCGGTAACCGTCCAGTACGAGATCAAGATTTTTGTTTTTACGCGCATAAGCAAGTCCTGAATTAAAGTAAGTACCTGCCGAGTCAAACTGTTTCAAATCCAGGAAATCTTCTCCCAGGCTATTCATTAAAAAAGCTATTTCCCAGGTTTGCTTTAACTGAATACTTAAACGCAGAGCTTTCCTGTTATATTCCAGTGCTTTCGGCTTATTGTTCATATCTTGATATATCTCAGCAAGATTGTTATAGGCCACGGAAAATTTTGCCGAATCGCCGAGTTTTTCCAGTAATTTGATAGCATTCTGTAAATAAGTCCAGGCTTCATTTAAGTGTCCGGTCATGCGGTAAAGGCGACTTATATTAATTGAAGTGACAGCCATTCCTGATTTGTCATGTTTCTTTGAAAGGATATCAAGTGATTTTTTATAATAAACCAAAGCTTTATCGTAAATCATTGCAATAAGATAGACGTTGGCAATCGAATTGTACAGATTTACTGCAAATGCCATGTCTTTGTGTTTCTCATTCAGTGTCAGGGCACGGAAAAAACAATCAAGTGCTTTTTCGTATGATGAACCAAAATAATAGGCCACACCCAGATTATAAAGTATTTCGATCCTGCAGCTGTCAATATCCATGGTTTCAGCCAGCTCAAGACACATTTTCCCGTCTCTGATGCTCTTGGCAGCTGATACTTTCCAGTTGGAACGGGTAAGCTCGTTTAAGACATGAAATCTTTCCATCGCTTTCATTCCTTTCTTTTCCATGCTGTCAAGGCCAACAGTTGGTTGTGCGATTGCGTGAATAATAATCAGACAATAAAAAAGCATGAATGCTGTAAGTTTCATTCCATGTGAGATTAATACAGGAAAATATTGCTAAAGGTAACAATTTTTCGATGCGGGACTTCTTCTATGGTAAAAGGAGCTTTTAAAACCCGGCAAGTTGGGAAGGAGAATTTTGGACGGATGGATATTTTGCAAACTTTTATAATTTTTTTATTCTGCTTCTCTAAGGTATGTCCATGCTTCTCCAGTCTATGTCTAAGCTTTCAGTAAGGTCTCTGAATGCTTTGGTTAGATAAGGTGCAGATAAGGTGTATGCTCCTATCAGCTATCCTCCTGAAAACAGCTACCCTAAAACTATTCATTGTTATCTGTTCAATTTTCACTGGCATTTGTGCATTGTTCACTGAAAAAGCGAATAATGTGCAGGGAAGAATGAATAACTAATAGTGAACAGTTGCCGTATAAGCAGCATTGACCAGTGCGGTCACGCTGAAGGTGTGAATCGAACTGAGTGAAACGAAAAACCCCAGGCCGGGAAATCCCTACCTGAGGTTTCATTCGCATTAC
>CAISYK010001108.1 GCA_903889605.1 uncultured Bacteroidota bacterium | reverse complement strand
CAAAGGGCAAGAGAGTGAACCCTTCCGGCGGCAATGGTTTGAGCAAAACAATTGTTTGTTGATAAATTGGCAATTAGACTAACAGCAAATAGTAATTTAGTTTTCATAATTTTATTTTTTAATTTTCCTACCAGTATGGCTTTTCGGTATCGCCCCGTTTTTTTTAATGGATTCAGGCATCCGCTGCATTTAAAATCTTAAAGTTATTTGTTTTATTGAACAACTATTTTTTTATTCACCGCATTTTTATTTTCATCAGTTACCTGAACAAAATAAATTCCAGCGTGCATATCTACTTTTTCTATTGTTAATTGTTTACCTGTGAAGTTTATTGTTTTTATTTCCTTACCCAGCACATCAAGTATTTTTACAATTGTATTTTTTTGTTCCTGCAGAAAACTTATAGTTGTTTGCGAAGTGAATGGGTTAGGATAAATGACAAACTGAGCCTTCGCTGCTGATTCGTTAATACCTACATTGCCTATGCTTACACAAGCTGATGTATCAGAACAGCTGCCTATACTTACAAGTACTGCATAATTACCATTTGCTGAAGCAGTATATGTTTGACTGGTTGCGCCTGCAATTATGGAATTGCCGCTGCTGCAATTCAGCCATTTGTATGCTGCGCCTGCTTGATTGGCTGTAATGCTTACTCCGCTTATATTTGTGGTTGTGTTGATTATCCCGTTTACTGTTAGATTTGTTGTAACAGTACTATCGCAACCAGTAATC
The DNA here is from genome assembly GCA_903889605.1 of uncultured Bacteroidota bacterium. Classification (GTDB taxonomy): domain Bacteria; phylum Bacteroidota; class Bacteroidia; order 2-12-FULL-35-15; family 2-12-FULL-35-15; genus 2-12-FULL-35-15. The sequence continues at coordinate 2,328 of CAISYK010001108.1, read as the reverse complement.
ACTGAAGTTAAAACATCTGTATAATTTCCGTTAGCGATGTGAGTCGCGCCTCCCACAGTTATGCTGTGTCCCGCACAAACAACAGGAGATTGAGTGAATGTATTTGAAGGCAGTATTGTTAAGATAGAGGTAACTATGCTGTCGCAGCCGCTAACGATGGAAGTTACTGTGTCGATATATGTATTGCTGGTTGTGTAAATATTGTTTCCGACAGTTAGACTTTGTCCTGCACATAAAGTTGGCGACTGAATGAATGTGTTAGATGGCAAAACATTTAAGATAGTTGTAACTATGCTGTCGCAGCCAGTGACTATTGAAGTTACTGTGTCGATATATGTATTGCTCGTATTATAAATATTACTTCCTACAGTAAAACTATGACCTGCACATACCGCGGGTGTTTGTGTAAATGTAACAGGTGCATTCACCTCAGCAATTACTGCCGTTCTTACTGATTCACCTGCGGCATTCACAGCCGATACATAAAGCGTATCCGTTGCCGAAACAGATGAATTATAAGCAGTACTGATACCACTTTGTAATAAAGGGCCTCCACTTATTGAATCATACCATTTATAAGTAACGCCAGCCAAAGCATTACTTACGCTGCATATAGGTATGCCTGCGCCGCACTGTACAGAGTTATTGGCTATTGGAGCTGGCGGCAAAAGCTGACATAGCCCCGTTACCTGCACAGGGACATTGCTGCTTGCGGTATTTCCATTGCCTAATTGACCATATTGATTCCACCCCCAAGTCCATAAGCTGCCATCATTTTTTAATGCAATGTTATGATGATTTCCTGCAGCAATTGCTGTGATGCCAGTAAGTGAACTTACCTGCACAGGTATGTTACTATCTGTATTATTTCCGTTGCCTAATTGGCCATAGCCATTATTTCCAAAAGCCCAAACAGTACCATCATTTTTCAAGGCAAGAGAATGTGCCCACCCCGCAGCAATAGCCATGATGCCGGTAAGTGAGCTTACATGTAAAGGCACATTGCTGCTCGTAGTATTCCCCAAGCCTAATTGGCCATTGCCATTATAGCCCCAAGCCCACACTGTGCCGTCATTTTTTAATGCAAGTGTTTGCTCATATCCCGCAACAATTGAAATTATTCCAGTAAGCGAACTTACCTGCACAGGCACATTGTTATTCGTATTATTCCCATTGCCTAATTCGCCGAAGTTATTATTTCCCCATGACCATACGGTGCCATCATTTTTTAATGCAATAGAAATTTCATCTCCTCCGGCAACAGCTATGATGCCGCTAAGAGAATTTACCTGCACAGGCACATTGCTGTTTGCATTATTACCATTGCCTAATTGACCATATAAATTATATCCCCACGCCCATACCGTACCATCACTTTTTAGTGCAAGATTATGAACCCACCCTCCAGAAATAGCTTTGATGCCTGTAAGCGAATTTACCTGCACAGGTGTATTCTTGTCCGTATTATTTCCATTACCTAATTCCCCATAGTAATTAAATCCCCAATCCCATACAGTGCTATCATTTTTTAAAGCAATAGTATGATAACCTCCTCCGGAAATAGCAGTGATACCAGCAGGCAAACTTGCCTGTATAGGCACATTGCTGCTCGTATTACTGCCATTTCCTAATTGACCATAGCTATTGTCGCCCCACGCCTGCACACTTCCAGTATTGCATACAGCAATAGAATGATTTCCTCTTGACGCAATTATTTGTGCATTAACTGTTGCTGTGTTTATTACATTTGCATAAAATACAACCGTTGCTAAAATTGTAATTGTTTTTTTCATTTTGTTCCTATTATTTGTTTGTTACTCTATCACAATTTTTTTAATAACCGCACTCTTACTGCCATCAATTAACTGCACAAAATAAATTCCAGACTGCATGTCTCCTTTTTCTATTGTTAATTGTTTACCTGTAACGTTTATAGTTTTAACTTCTTTACCCAGCACATCCATTATTTTAATGGTTGTGTTTTTTTGTTCTTCCGAAAAGCTTATTGTTGTTTGCCAAGTGAATGGGTTAGGATAAATTATAAACTGAGCCTTCAAGTCTGATTCGTTGATGCCCACATTGCTTATACTTACACATGCTGATGTATCAGAACAAGTACCTATAGTTACAAGTACTGCATAAGTCCCATTTGATGCAGCAGTAAAAGTGTGGTTAACTGCACCTGCGATTATCGAATACCCAGTATTACAATTCAACCATTTGTATACTGCGCCTGCTTGATTAGCTGTAATGCTCACTCCGCTTACTGCAGTTGTCATATCTGGAGAAGAAGATACTGTTATTGTTTGACTTGATGATGCTGTATTT
>CAISYK010001107.1 GCA_903889605.1 uncultured Bacteroidota bacterium | reverse complement strand
AAATACAGCATCATCAAGTCAAACAATAACAGTATCTTCTTCTCCAGATATGACAACTGCAGTAAGCGGAGTGAGCATTACAGCTAATCAAGCAGGCGCAGTATACAAATGGTTGAATTGTAATACTGGGTATTCGATAATTGCAGGTGCGACTAACCAAACTTATACAGCTGCAGTAAATGGGACTTATGCAGTACTTGTAAAAATTGGTAATTGTTCTGATACATCAGCATGTGTGAGTATAAGCAATGTGGGCATCAACGAATCAGACTTGAAGGCTCAGTTTATAATTTATCCTAACCCATTCACTTGGCAAACAACCATCAGCTTTTCAGAAGAACAAAAAAACACAACCATAAAAATAATGGATGTGCTGGGTAAAGAAGTTAAAACAGTTGTTTTGAATGGTGCGAAGAATCTAACAATTGAAAGAAGCGACATGAAAGCCGGTATTTATTTTGTGCAGGTGATTGTTGAAAATAAAAATGTGGTGAATAAAAAAATAGTTGTGGAGTAGGGATACTAAACGTGTAAGGTTTTAAAAACCTGACATGTTTATAAAGATAATAAAAGTGGAGTTCAGAACCAACGCTAATAAATGAAGTAATAAACAAAAGCCAATTAAATAAACTAAATGCGGCGACTACGCAACCAAACAAATGAAAAAAAATCACTTATTATTAATTACATTTTTATTCTTTTCTTATTTTACAAATGCTCAAATTAAGGTTCTTATATGCGAAGCATCAATGGCTACCTATGCTGCTGATGTACAAGCCAAGCTGCAATCTACAGGAATGTTCTCTGCCGTGGATGTTTTTGATGCTTCATTATCCACACCTACAGTTATCCAGTTACAAGCTTATGATGCAGTACTTGTTTATTCTGATAATAATTTTAATGATCCATTAGCTTTAGGGAATAATCTGGCAGTCTATATAGATGGGGGAGGAGGCGTTGTAAATGCAGTCTTTTCCAATGCAAGTATTCCACTTGGAGGCAGCTTTAATACATCCCCCTATTTGGTTATCATGCCAAGTGCGCAAACAGGATATCCGGTTCGCACTTTAGGAACTGTTTTATTGTCATCTCACCCTATTATGCAATCGGTAAGTTCATTTAACGGAGGTTCCAGCTCTTATAGATCAACCTCTACAACGATAACAGCAGGTTCCTATAGAGTTGCAGATTACGATAATGGGGAGTTGTTTATTGTAGCAAACGAAACAGCAGGTGCTTCGGGTACAAGAAGAAGAGCTGACTTAAACTTTTACCCCCCTTCCAGTACTGCCCGCGGCGATTTTTGGGATGCAGCTACAAGCGGTACTGTAATTATGGCAAATGCCTTACAATGGGTAGCTGGCAGCAGATTAACATGTAATTCACTTTCGGTTGTGAATTGTGCAGGCTCTTCCATATCTGTTCCTTTTACAGCTATCAACTTTAATACAGGCAATGTTTTTACAGCACAGTTAAGTGATGCTGCGGGTAATTTTGCTTCTCCTGTTAATATAGGTACACTTACTACCGTAACATCCTCAACCATCAATGCCGCAATTCCTGCAAATTCTCCTTTTGGAACCGGTTATAGAATACGAGTAGTAGGCAGCAACCCAGTTTTAACAAGTAATGATAATGGGACTAATATTGTTATCAATGCACAAATTGCCTTTTCCCAATCACCATCTGTATGTTCAGGGCAAAGTGTAACTGTTGGAAGTAATATTTACACAACAACAAATACTTATATAGATACATTGACTTCGTTGGTTACCGGATGCGATAGTTTAATAACAACTAACTTAACGGTATTACCTTCAAATTTATTTACACAATTGCCTACTCTATGTGCAGGACAAAGTATAACTGTTGGCAGCCATATATATACCACCAGCAATACCTATACTGATGTTTTAACCTCATTGGTTAATGACTGCGATAGCACAGTAACTACTCACCTAACAGTATTGCCTGCAAATACCTTTTCGCAGACAATTAATATATGTGCAGGCGAAAGTTTGATAGTTGGCAGCAGCAACTACACTGGCACCGGTACATATACTGATATACTTATTGCAAACAATGGCTGTGACAGCACAGTTACAACAAACTTAATCGTACTGCCAGCAAATACATTTACGCAAACCTTTACCAAATGCGCAGGGGAAAACGTAACTGTCGGAAACAATATTTACACAACCAGCAATACATATATCGACACTGTAACTTCAATAGTCAGCGGATGCGACAGCATAGTTACAACCAACTTAACTGTATTGCCTGCAAATACATTCACTCAATCTCCTGTTGTTT
>CAISYK010001106.1 GCA_903889605.1 uncultured Bacteroidota bacterium | reverse complement strand
GCCGTGATTGTCGGCACTTCCTTTTTGATTGGTGTTGCAATTGTTGACATTTTATTTAATTTACCTTATGAATGAATTTTCATAAGGATACAAAGGTGCAGGCTTTAGCTATAATATACGTTACACAATTTTTGGAATAAATTGCATAATTCATTCCTTTGTATTACATCCTATCCATATACCAGCTTAATTCTTTTTCCATTTTTTTGTACCGGAAAATAGTGGTGATGATTTTCTGGAGACGCATAAAAGCTGTTTCGCTTTTTACCACATAATCAAAAGCCCTATGATGCATACAATTTATTGCTACATCAATTTTGTCCTGAGATGAAAGCATAATTACCGGAATATCCTGATTGTAAGCCTTTATTTTATCTAATGTTTCCATTCCGTTCATCGCCTTTTTATCAATACCGTCAAGATGGTAATCTAAAATTATAACATCGGGGCTATGTGATAAATTCTGCATACAAAGCTCTCCTGTTGCAAATGTTTCAATAGCAAAATCGGCATGCTGCAGAAATTCAATTTCTAATGATTTCAAAAACAATGCATCATCATCAACCAGGAAAAGTTTTATTTTTTCATTTTTCATTTTATTGTTTTTTATTTTTTTTAATCATATTTAATTCTTCTTCTAATTCTAAACATGCCTGCGCACAAACTCTTTCAAGCTGCATAACAAGGTTGTAAACTCCTACGTCCTGCTGTTGAGTCTTCGCATATTCCTGAATTTTTTTTGCCATGCTTTCAAAATCCTCATGCATTCCCACTATTGAAAAAGATGGTATCATTTTATGTACTGCAGACGCCAATGAATTCCAATCTTTATTTTGCAGGCCATTTTTCATAGCACTGATTAATGGCGGAGTCTGTTCCAGATAAAGTGATATCATTTCCATCATCAATACAGGATTAGATTTTGTACGTTTCATTAAATAAGTCAGATCAATACATTTTACTTTTTTTATTTCAGGATTTACTTTTTCTTTTATTTCAAGAGGTTTTGTCTGCATTGGTTTCGTTACAAGGCCAACTATTTTACTATACAAAAGTCTCTCATCAACCGGCTTTGCGATATAATCATTCATTCCCACAGCTTTGCACTTTGCTAAATCAACGGTTGTTACATCGGCTGTCAAAGCAATTATTGGGATCTTAGACTTCATTATATTTCTGATATGGTCTGTCGCTTCAAACCCATTCATAACAGGCATCTGCAGATCCATCAAAATAATATCGTAAGATTTAGTTTGAAGTTTTTCGATGGCTATTTTACCGTTTGCGGCAATATCGCGTTCAAATCCAAAATCATCCAATAATGTTTTCATCAATAATTGATTAAGAGCAATGTCTTCAACCACTAATACCTTCAAATTTTTGATTTCCGGATCTACCTCCAATATTCCTGCTTCTGATTCGGCTTCAGCTTTGGTTTTTTGAAAAGTCAATATAAAACTGAAAGTAGAACCTTCATCAATTTTACTTTCTACCCTTATAGTTCCGCCTTGCGGCTCCACTAACTGTTTAACAATGGCAAGTCCTAATCCTGTTCCTCCGAAAATCCTTGAAGTTCCGCTTGACGCCTGCTGAAAGTTTTCAAAAATCTTTTCAATTTTGTTTTCTGCTATTCCAATTCCTGTATCCGTTATTGCAAATTCAACTCTTGCTTCATCAATGTTGTCATCAAGTAAACGAACACTAACGGTAATCTTTCCTTTTGTCGTAAACTTTACAGCATTACTTACCAAATTTAAAATTATTTGATGTAAACGGACAGGGTCTCCAACCAGCACTTCAGGTATATTGTTATCGTATTCTTTAACCAGTATTAAATTCTTCTCAAGGATTTTTGTTTCAAATAAATGAAGCATAGATGATATCGAGGCTTTTAACTTAAAAGGGGTTTGTTCAAATGTCATTTTGCCGGCATCCACTTTTGCTAGATCGAGTATGTCATTAATGAGTACAATTAATGCATCGCCGCTCATTTTTATTGCCGATAAATATTCTTTTTGTTTTGTTGTTAAATCTGTTTTAAGCACCACTTTTGTAAATCCGATAATCGCATTCATTGGTGTGCGGATTTCATGACTCATGTTCGACAAAAATTGCTGTTTAGCTTTTACTGCATCTTCGGCTATTCTGGTTGCACTTTCGGCT
>CAISYK010001105.1 GCA_903889605.1 uncultured Bacteroidota bacterium | reverse complement strand
TTACGGAGATTTCGGTACATATGATGTCGCATTTACATTTCCTAACAATTACGTACTTGACGCTACCGGAACCTTATTAAATAAAGAAGAGGTACTGCCCGCTGACCTGCTTGCAAAACTGGACATAAAAAACTTTAAAAGTAAACCCTGGAACAGCCTTCCATCAGTGATAATTGCCGCAGACGGCACAAAAAAAAACTGGAAGTTCCATGCTGAAAATGTTCATGATTTTGCACTTACTGCAGACCCAACGTACCGCATAGGCGAAGCTGAATGGAACGGGATAAAGTGTATTTCACTTGCGCAGGAACCGCATGCTTCCTTGTGGCAGAATGCAGCGGAATATACAGCAAAAGTTATTAAAATAAATTCTGAAGATTTTGGAATGTACGGCTATCCAAAAATGATTGTTGCGGATGCTCAGGATGGTATGGAATATCCTATGCTGACGCTGGATGGAGGCTGGGATCCGGATTACCGCGATCTTTTATCACATGAAATAAGCCACAACTGGTTTTTTGGAATGGTTGGTTCAAACGAAACTTACAGGGCGGCCTTGGACGAAGGCTTCACCCAATTTATTGCTTCATGGACTTACATGAAGATTGACGGCAACCAACGTGTTAAATATACTGCAAATTCAAATTACGTTCAGCGCTTCACCGAACCCGATTATATCCGCAACAGCGAAGTTTATAATGGGTATATGAATGATGCGGCAAGAGGAATAGAATCTAATATTAATGTGCATTCTGATGGGTTTGGCGGAGCTCTTCGTCATGGCGGAGGTTACTCGCAGGTATATATGAAAACGGCTGTCATGCTTTACAATCTGCAGTATACACTTGGAGATTCTTTGTTCCTTAGTGCAATGCAGCATTATGTTAATCAATGGAAATTTGCCCATCCGTATATTGAGGATTTCCGCAATTCGATAATACAGTCTACTAAAGTTGATCTAAACTGGTTTTTTGATGAATGGATTGAAACCACTAAAACCATTGATTATGCTGTTAAATCTGTAAAACATGGAGATGTTAATGGTGAATATAAAATAACTTTCAAACGAAATGGAATGCAGATGCCTATTGATTTTGCAGTTGTAGCCAAAAATGATTCTGTATATAATTTTCACATTCCTAACAATTGGTTTGTGAAAAAAACAAAATCAACGGTGCTTCCCCGCTGGATTGGCTGGGATAAAGTAAAACAGGAATATACTGCCTCTGTGATTATTCCTGAGGGAATTGAGGATGTGGTTATTGACCCAAGTACACGGCTGGCAGATGTAAACATGCTGAACAATAATAAAAATCTTTCAATAAAATATCGTTTCGATTCTAAAATTTATAATGCGCCGAATTGGATGCGTTACGAGCTTTTTGCCCGCCCAGATGTTTGGTACAATGGCTACGATGGCTTAAAAGCCGGATTAAATCTCAATGGCAATTACATGAATTACAAACATATTTTTGATGCCTCCGTTTGGTTCAGTACAGGCATAGGTCAAAATCTGCCGAAAAATACAGCTGCAAAAGATAAATATGATAATGTAAATTTTCGAGTCAGCTATCGTACGTCAACCGATAAGTTCATGCTTAGATCCTTCATTTACGGCTCTGCAAAAGCATTGGATGGTTTAAATGCATATACACTTGGTTTTGATCGCAAAGATATTGGTGGAAAAAACAAAGTATATATGTATTTTAAATCGATGTACCGAAAGGATCTTAACGATTTAACTTATTTATTATTACCTGCTGAATGGACTCCGAATCAGCTGAACAATACATTCAATATAGGTGTTGAGCATACATATAGTTACAGCGCAGGGGCGGGTAATATTAATTTAGGAATGCGTTCGTCAGCAATTTTAAGTGATTATGATTATCAGACAATAAATTTAAATGTAATTAACCGCACACGTTTAGGAAAACTAATTTTAAATACCCGCCTGATTGGTCAATACGGGACAGGAAAAAACTGGGCAAACGAATCCTCTTTATTTTTAGCAGGCGCAAATCCTGAAGAAATGATGGATAATAAATATACCCGTTCGCAGGGCTTTTTTGATCCTTCAATGGCAAAAATCGGCAACACTACTAATACATTCCAATACGGCGGCGGACTTAATTTACGAGGTTACTCCGGTTATTTTGCACCGCAGTTGTTAAGTAATGGGAAAAGTTCAGTTAACACTTATAAGGGACAAACAGGGGCTGCTGTTAATGCCGAATTGGAATTCAGCGGAATTATTAATGTCAAGAAACAAAATTGGCTGACACGGACTTTCAAATTAACAACATACCTATTTGGCGATGCTGGTACCATCAATTACAATTCCACCAGTGAAAATGAAATAAAAATGAGCGATGTTCGTATTGATGCTGGCTTGGGTATTGCTTTTACAATTAAAAAATTCGGAGCCCTGCAAACTGTTAATCCTTTAACTATTCGTTTTGATATGCCGTTTTTCCTGAATAAAACTCCAGCCGCTGATATCGGATTTATTCAATACCGCTATGTTATCGGAGTGAGCAGAGCGTTTTAAAAACAGCCAACCAACATCCGCGAAGTGGGAGATAGGCCGCTAACAATTCATGCAGGCAGATATGTATGAGATATAGAAAAGCCTTGGTGAACTGAGTAAATACAAAAATTCAAATTATTAGGAGGATTTAATAAAAATGTTGTTATTTTGCAAAAATCAAAAAATCAAACTAAATAGAAACCAATGAAAAAAATACTTATTGCCGTTATTACGGTTATCACAGGCCTTTCAGTAATGGCTCAAACCAGTGAAGAACAATATGCAAAGGCATATAAGTTTAAACTTGAGTTCAAATATAAAGAAGCTTTTCCCATGTTTCAGGCATTGCTGAAAATCGATTCAAACAATGTAAATTACGAACAATGCGCAAGTTACGTTTATTCAAAATATGGTTTTTATTATGCTCCTGAAGCTGAAAAAATGAAATACTATAAAACTGCTGAATACCTTGCAAAAAAGGCGATAAAAATAACTGAGGCATCGGCAGATGCTCATTATGCTTATGCTATGGCATTGGGGCGTATCAATGAAAATGCAAGTTCGAAACAAAAAATTGCTAATGCAAAATTAATTAAATCAGAAGTAGACCGAGCTATAGCATTGAATCCAAGATTAGCAGGAGCATATCATATATTAGGCCGATGGAATAGAACAATTGCAGCCTTTAACAGTGTTGAAAAAATTATGATTAATTCGATTTTTGGCGGAGTGCCTCCGGGCGGATCTTTTGACGATGCTGTACAAGCATTTATGACAGCAGTAAGCATTGAACCAAAATACATGGCGCACCAATACGAACTCGCTCAAACGTATTATGAAATGGGTAAAAAAGTTGAAGCTAAACTATGGGCTCAAAAAGCTTTGGAAATTGTTCCTTCAAATGATGATGATAGAAAAGCAAAAACTGATTGTGAAGCATTGCTGAAGAAATTGGAGTAATCCATAAAGACTGCAGACTAAATAAAAGATGTTGTTTTAATTGGTGTTTAGGTTTTTCATTAGT
>CAISYK010001104.1 GCA_903889605.1 uncultured Bacteroidota bacterium | reverse complement strand
TATTTTGGATATAGCGGTTTACTCTTTTTGTCCTTGTATGTATTTCATATTCTGCTTTTCTTTTATTAATTACAGCATTATATTTTCCAGTTTTTTCAGAATCTATTAATTCATCTAAAAGTAAATATTGAGAATCATTTTTGTATTTAATTATATTTTTGGTTGACAAATCCTTATCAATAGCTCTAAAAACAGCCCGGATAAGCCCAAAAGTTTTTGTTCTGACAAATCTGAAATTTTCCCTGTCTCTGATTTTATTAATTGTGTTTCTTATTAAAAGATTAAGAATAAACAGTTTAAAAAAGTTAAAAGGATACTCTTTTTTTAATATTTCCTTGTAATTAAATTTATTAATTCCAGCATTTGGAACATTAATTTTCCCAATAGAATTTTCTTTTAAAAAAGCGATAAATAAAAGCGGATCTTCTTTATAATTTATGGTTTCCATCTTTAATTCCCCCTCATCGCTTCTTTCACCATAAAGCTTAATGTATTTAGTTATCTCCGATTCAAAATCTTTATAATCTGCCGAAAGGGTTTTTGAAATTTGTAATGGTGTCTCAGTCTGAAATAAATGCAGTAAGTTTTTATCCTGCTGAATCTTAAATAATATTTTTTGAAATTCACGTACTATAGTCACTGAAATCACATCGCCCTGTGCAAATAAAATATCATTTATAAAGTTAGGATATGTTAAGTTGAGCCTTGATTTTACTGTAATCTTTTTTAATGCTGAAAATAAAAGCATCGTAAAAAAACCATTTAACATAGGAGGAGCCCAATTGTTTCCAAGCCTCGATTGTATGTCTTTGTATATTAAAATCAGTTGCGTATGATTTTTTTTCTTTAAATCAATTGTTCCATATTCCTCAATTACTTGATTGTAATTTTCCAAATATTTAATTTTCAACTTATTCAAAAACAAGAAAGAAGTAATGAGATTAAATAAAATTTTAAATCGAATAAATATTGGGATTCTATAATTAACAGGAGTGAATTCAGCTGGCTCCATTCCCCACATTTTAGGCAGTAAAACACTTGCTTTTTTGCCGAAAGGCAGCTGATAAATTAATTTCTGCCAGGCAGTTACGTTGTAATATAATCCGCCGTTTATTTCACCGCACATGTTAGCTAATAAATCTTCATTTTTAGAAAGAAATTTTTTATCCATTCCTAAAAACACACCCATGCTTTTATAAGCATGCTGCATGGACATCCTAACCATTGAAATGCTTAATGGCAATGTAATTCCCGGATAATTACCTTCTGCCTGAGTATTATCCCAAATGAGTATTTCCTGTATATCAGTTCCTGTTATTGGTCTTATCTGCAGCCAATAAATAATATTATCAGCTATTGTAAACTCTATGTCTACAGGATGATTTTTTAGTTTTGCAAGATGTTTTGTTCCATTAATTAATTCGGAAAGGAGGGGAGTTATTTCCTTTTTAATTTCCTCACCTGTTTTTGATACATCTATAAGCCGGTCAGAAAACATTTGCCCATTAAATGTTTCAATTTCATTTTGAAAATTATTTCCTTTCTCATCACAAACAATCTGAAAAGCTTCTTCTCTGCCAGATACAAGATTCTCCCCTATTCCAGGTATAATATTTATATTTATTGTATTTTGACTTAAATTGAGCGGGTTGTGCGAAAATATTACACCAGAATATTCTGACCGGATCATTTCCTGAATAATAATTCCAAATTCAATTTTGGTATTATCATTATAATGCAGTTTGCCTGCATCAGAATAAGCCCTAAGAACGTGCATTATTGATTTTTCTATATTATCCAGGGTTACATTTGTTTCAGTTGCAAACAATCCGGCGAATGATTTTTTAACACCATCTTCATTGTCTGCACTAGACCTGATTGCCCAAATAGAATCTAGTTGTATTTTGTTTTTGATTTCCCAGTTTTGTAAAAGCTGCGTCAGAGAATGGCTTCCATTAATAACAGCCATTAATGTTTCATAATTTAAAATATAAAAGGAAGGAGTTCTGAACTTATGATTTTCTAAAAACAGCAGGCCTTTTGCTTTGCCGCCAATTTCACTTGATGATTCAGCAATATTTTTACTTTGAATTATTTCAATCATTACTGTATATTAGCTGTTTAATACAAACATAATTAAAATTAAACAAACGCGGAACTCTTAGTTTTAATTAGGATGATATGTTCGAACAATATATAGATCAAGTTCCGGTTGAATATATCATATTTTCAATGGCTATTTCATTGTTACCGCTGCGTTAGGGATTGCAGCGTAAATCCTTTTTGTGAGGAACGAACAAAAAGATTGAAGCGGAAAGCCCGCCCCTTTCAACCTCACCCCGTCCTTTCGGACACCCCTCTCCATTTGGAGAGGGGAAGGGGGGGGAGGTAGAAAGGGAAACGCCCCAATAATAATTATTAAAAAAAATTAATGCCATAATAAAGAACTATTTATCAGTAAACTCAAAGTCCAATAATCTGCTGTAAAGCATAATAATAAAAAGTAAACATATAAATATGAGGATTATAATCACCGGAGCAACCGGATCATTGGGTGCCTATCTCACCCGCTATTTTTCTTTAAAAGGTAATGATGTAATTGCTTATGGAAGAGATAAAAATCCGCCTGCAGCGCTTTTAAAATACGCCTCATATTTTCAAGCTGACATTACTAAACCTTTTCAGTTTCCTGAAGCTGATATTTGTATTCATACAGCGGCTTTATCAGATGACAAGGCAACAGATAATGAATTATATGAACCAAATGTTATTGGAACAAAGTATACCGCTGAAGCTTCAAAGGGGTGCAGAAAATTTATTCACATTTCATCATCTTCCGTTTATCTCCCCGCAGACGCTCCTATAAATGAAGACATGGCAGGAAAACAAAATAATAAACTATTGTCATCCTACGGTAAATCAAAACTTCTGGCAGAGGAGATGCTGATTAAGACTTCAACACATGAATCCTGTTTCATCCTGCGACCAAGGGCATTCTATGGCGCCGGCGACAGAGTTATTCTGCCCAGGCTTTTAAAACTTGTAAAAAATAATGTTTTCAGCCGTCCGGGAAAAATGGAAATTGCTGTATCATTAACACATTATGAAAACATAGCAATCGCAATTCAGCTGTGCATTGATTCAGAAAAAAAAGGACTTCATATTTATAATGTTGCGGATGATCAGCAGTATGTTCTCGTAGACATTATTCGGAAAATTATTAAAGAAATTTACGGCGAACAGCTTCCTGAAAAAGAAATTAAAATTGCT
>CAISYK010001103.1 GCA_903889605.1 uncultured Bacteroidota bacterium | reverse complement strand
TTTTGAACTTCCATATCTTCATCAGCAATTGAAAGTATAAGATTTGCGAGGTTTTTATATTTATATTTTTTCCCCTCAGGTCCGCCGAATTGATCAGCAAAGCCATCAGTAAAAAAATATAAATTATCGCCGGTAATTAATTCCTGTTCATAAAGGTTGAAACTTTCTGATTTGTATCCCATACCAACGGGCATTTTATCGGCATTAAGAATAATTAGTTGTTTATCTCGGATAAGCAATGGACAGTTATTTGCAGAAGCATAACTCAATTTATTTCCATTAATCCTCAATAAGGTGGCATCCATGCCGTCTTGCCCGCCATCTAAATTTTGAATCAAACGACTGCGGACATGATTTAAGACCTGGTCGGGGCTTAAGATATTCTTTTCATTGATTGCTTCATTTAAAAAAGAAATATTCAATAAACTCATAAAAGCACCCGGTACACCATGACCGGTTGAATCACAGCAGGCAAGAAAAAAATCGTCATCCTTTTTTGCTGCCCAATAAAAATCTCCGCTTACAATTGCTTTAGGTTTAAATAAAATAAAATTACTTTTCAGATTATCATTAATCATCTGCTCATCTGCCAAAAGCGCATACTGTATTCGTTTTGCATAATTTATTGAGTCAAGAATTTCTTTGTTTTTTAATTCAATCAAATCGTATGCTGATTTGAGCTCAACGTTTTTTAACCTTTCAATTTCAGCTTCTTTTTCACGCAGCAGTTCGGTTTTTAATAGGTTGATCTTATTCTCAATTTCTGTTTCCTGTTCTTCAATAGTTAATTGAATATATTTTTCATTATAGATAAGAGCTTCTTTATAGTCCGAAATCGATTTGTAAATAGATGAGAGGTCGTGATATATTTTAGAAAGTTTTGAAGAGTGATTAGTCTCGATCGCTTTATTTTCAGCTTTTTTAAGATGAATAATAGCCTTTTCGCTATGGCCTATTTCACAAAAAAGTTCTGCAATATCAATATGGCTTGTCAAAGCAAATTGTTTTAACTCATTAGATTCACGGATAGCTAATCCTTTGAAGAAATAATCTAATGCGTTATCGTAATCTTTTTGTTTTTTATAGATGATTCCAATGTCGTTCAAGGCACGGCTTTCCCCGATAGCGTTGTTTTCAGACTTCTGGATATTAAGTGCTTTAAATCCCATACTAACAGCCTCATCATACTTCTCCTGATTAGAATATATGTTTGAAAGTCCTGAATATATCCGCCCTGCCCAAATTGAATCGTTTATCAGATCCCCAGAAACCCCTATTTTATAATAATGTTCAGCTTCCATATATTTTTTCAAATCTTTATATACAGTACCTAATACATAAAAAGCCATTGCTCTGTCAAAAATATTATCTGCATTTTTTTCATAATAACCAATGCCCCTTAATGCATTTGATAATGCAGATTCCAATTTGCCTATACTATTGAATAATATCCCAAGAGTCAAGTATGAGTTTGCGAGACCTTGTTCATTTTTTAATTCTTTAAACAGCTGAATAGCCTCCTGTAATTGCGAGAGAGCTAAATTTGAATCATGCTTTATAATAAAAGATTTCAAGCCCAAATTTAAAAGGCATTGAGCCTGCCCTAATTGGTAATTAATAGATTTAGATTTTTCTAAAGCATCTAAACATTCCTGGTACACATCAACCCCGTTTGGAGCTGTCCCGAGTGTAAACCAGTACAATTTATTTGCGTCATCTATGGCCTTAATTAATTCAGTATGGCTATTATCCTTGAGGCTCATATGTTTTGGAATTGGGAAAAAAATAAAAGTATAAAAATCTACTAAAATTAAAACAAAATATACAAAATATTAAAACATAATATATTTTTAAAACCAATCCTAGATGGAATATTTTTTTACATTTGCACTCCAATAATTGATTTCGTAGCTCAGTTGGTAGAGCAGCTGACTCTTAATCAGCGGGCCGGGAGTTCGAGCCTCCCCGGAATCACATCTATAGAAAAACTGTTCATCCAGCTTTTTTAATGGCTGCCATATAAAACCCGTCAAAACCCTCACTCGGCAATACTTTTCGGTCATTTATTAATTCAAATTCATCTTTATGCGCTTTTAAAAAGTTTTCAACTTGATATTGGTTTTCGCCTGGTAAAACACTGCATGTCGCATAAACCATAATACCGCCAGGCTTCAGCATTTGTGAATAATTACAAATAATATCCTGCTGTGTCTTTTTTATTTGATTAATAAAATCCAAATTCAATTTCCATTTTGCATCCGGATTTCTGCGGATAACTCCTAATCCTGAGCAAGGCACATCCAATAAAAGCCTATCAGCAGTGTTTCTATATTTGTTAATAGTATCTGAATTGATTAACTGAGTTTGAATTGTTTTAGCTCCAGCCCTATCAGCACGTCTTTTCAGCTCGGCCAATTTACGTTCTTCGATATCCATCGAAATAATTCTGCCTTTATTCTTCATCATCGCTGCAATGTGAAGTGATTTCCCGCCGGCACCCGCACAGGCATCAATAACTGTCATACCTTCTGTCAGCTGCAAAAATGGAGCAATCAATTGTGATGATGCATCTTGAATTTCAAATAATCCTTGTTTGTATTCATCGAGATGACTTAAGTTTTGCCGTTTAACAATAAATGCCCATTTCTTAATTTCTACCCAAATGGCAGAAATGTCAGGGATAAAAACAGTTTCGATATTGCGGGCCAACAATTTGTCTTTTAATTCTTCAGGTGATATTTTGAGAGTATTCACCCTCAATACAACTTTCGCTTCTTTATTCAACTCCCGCAGTTCTTTTTCCCAAACAGCTTCGCCCAGCTCAGCACTTCCAATTTCATCTAACCAATCAGGAATTGATTCCCGATATTTGCGGATTAATTTTACCTGTTCGGAATTTTTTAAAATTTGAAATTTGTCAATGCCTGCGAATTCTTCCCACACAGGCAATTCAACACCCTTGATAATCTGCCAAACTGCAAATAATTTATAATAATATGCAGGTCCTTGGGCCATGCAGATATTTTCATGAACCTCATTTGACGGAGAAAAAGATTCTGAAATAAAACGCTTCCAACGCACCATTTCATAAGTAGTTTCTGCAATAAAACGTCTGTCGCGTGACCCCCAGTTAGAATTTTTTTTCAGCACCTGCTCAACAGCTTTATCTGCGTATATTCCATCAGTAAAAATTTGCTGCAGTGTTTCTGTTATGGCTTTAACAAGCGTCTTGTGAAGTTTCATTTAATTATTATGCGTAAATCCCGGAATAATTATTTAAATATTTT
>CAISYK010001102.1 GCA_903889605.1 uncultured Bacteroidota bacterium | reverse complement strand
TTTTAATTGTGTTATTTTAACTGAAGCGTCTGGCTTTAACGTCATAATGCCTGTAGTAACAACTGTATCACCGACATTTAAACCGTTCAGCACCTGAACTTTGTCACTTGTCCTCACTCCTGTTTCAATCATAACAGATTTTGCTTTACCGTTTTTTACCAGGTAAACTTTTTTGCCTCTTAGTTCAGGAATAACTGCTTCTGTTGGGATCATAATCGCATCCTCAATGTTTTTCAACAATACCTGTATTCTGGCAAATGCTCCAGGGAAAATAGTTGTTTTTTTATTCGGACATATTGCTCTAACCTGGATTGTACGGGTGTTCATATCAATTTTAGGCTCAACAGCATATACTTCGCCCTCAATATCTTCTTTTATTCCTTCAATCTTGAAGACCACCTTTATTCCTTTTTGAATGAATTTAGCATAACGCTCAGATACAGAGAAATCAATTTTAACAGGATCAATCTGCAGTATATCGGCGATATTTGTTCCAACACTAATATAGCTGCCTTCACTCACATTTTTTAATCCTATAATACCATTAAACGGAGCGCGTATTTCAGTTTTTGCAATCTGCGACTGCAGATATTCCATGTCAGCTTTAATAGTGTTCGAATTATTTTGAGTAATATCATAATCCTGCTGACTGATACCGTTAATTTTCAATAATTCCTGCTGACGTTTCAATTGTGTCTGCGAAAGTTCGAATTCAAATTGAAGCTTTTTTAACTGTGCTTGAAAATCGGCATCATTTATCTTTACTAACAGCTGGCCTTTTGTTACAGGAGATCCTTCTTTTAAAAGCAGCTGAACAATTTTACCTGATATTTCTGGTTTTAATTCAACTTCCTCGTTGGCAAGTATTGTGCCTGATGCATAAATGTTGTTTTCCAGTTTTTCAGTTTTAATGACAACAGCCGACACGGCATTTGGTGCAGCTTTACTTTGTTTAGGGCCGCTGTTAGTTGTTGACTGAGATGGGAATAAAAAAAACTTTAACGCCAGAAATCCGCCAACAACAATTACAATTATTAATATGCTCTTAATATTCATGCGTACTTATTTTTTAATTTTTATATCTACTTCGTTGACAGGCAAATTTTTTAGGTTTAAAATAATTGTTTCCACAAAACCATTAAATAATTCCTTTTCTTTTGTATTGAATCCTTTAAAAGCTGTTTTATTCATTTCAGCAATTCCGTTTTGAATTACCGGCATTATTTTTTTTGCTTTGGCTGTATGTTTAATAATATGTTCCCTTCTGTCGAGCGGATTAACTGTCCGCGTAATCATTCCATGTGATACAAGGTAATCAAGCACTCTTACCATATGCACCTTATCTACTGCAAGTAAATCAGAAAGGTATTGCTGGGTGCATTTCTCCTTTGCCTGGGCAATAGCAGCCATTGTAGTAAAATGACGGTCTATTCCAATGTGTTCCAGTTTTTTGCTCAAAGCACCCCAATAGTTTTTAGTGATAATACCCATTGCTTTTCCCAATGGATTCTCAAAACACGGTATGTCCTTTTTTGAAATCATAGTGCAAAAGTAGTTAAAATTATTAACAGTAAACAATGTTAACTAGTTTTTGCAAAAAAAATCAAAATGCAGTTAAAAGGAATGGGGAATAAAAAATCGGGAGGATAATTATACTTAAAAAGGTTTTCTTGTAAATTTAATGAGGCAATTTATCTTTTAATACTCCATAGGTACAAGTACCCAAAACGGCACTCAGTAAAATTACAAAAACAACCAGGACACCGTTTCCAATTAAGGCATACATTGACCCTGGACATGCTCCTGTCATGGCCCAGCCGAGTCCGAAAATAAGCCCGCCTAAAATATATCCTTTATTAAAATGCTTGGGGGCAATTTTAATTTCTTCGCCCGAAAAAGTTTTTACATTGTATTTTTTTATTAATTGAATTGAAACAGCTCCTACAAAAATTGCTGATCCGATAATACCATACATGTGGAATGCCTGAAAACGAAACATTTCCTGGATACGAAACCATGAAATTACTTCTCCTTTACTTAAAAATATTCCGAATAGAATTCCAGGCAATAAAAACTTTATCTTATTCATTTTATAAAATAATTTATATTATAAGTATCAAGGAATTATGGAATTTCAGAAGAACAAATTATTATAGTTTCATAATCCACGGCAAAATAAACCAAGTCATTACAGTACCTCCGATAAAAAAACAAATAGTTGCCGCCAAGGATGGCCACTGCAAATCCGAAAGGCCCATAATTGCATGCCCTGAAGTACAGCCTCCGGCATACCGTGCACCGAAGCCTACAAAAAAACCTCCAACTACCATTAAAATAAATCCTTTAAGAGTTAAAAGAGATTGAAAATTAAAAATCTCAGCTGGCATAAATCCTGATTGGTTGATTATTCCCAATGTATTTAAATCAGCAGCTGTATTTTGTGAAATTTGAATTGGATTAGGATTTTGAAAAAGACGGCCT
>CAISYK010001101.1 GCA_903889605.1 uncultured Bacteroidota bacterium | reverse complement strand
ATTTTTGCCGCCAGCAAATCCGCTGATGGAAGAGTTCAGCACAATTACATTTTTTTTATTTATTACATAATCAGTTTCGAATCCGCCCATTAAATAGTTAAACCTATGATTAACATTTACCGGAAGGGCACCTGCAATAATACCGCCTTCGCCTACGCCTGCCATTCCAACCAGCCCTGTATAACCGACCTTCAAAAATGATATGCTTCCCCTTGCAGAAAAAGTTAGTTTTTGGGTGGGAGACCATGATGAATATAATTTTAAATAATTATCGGAGCCTTTTGCAAAACCTACTGTGCCTCCTCCAACCAATGCCCCTGGAAGTACTATGCCTACAGCAGCGCCTATAGGGAAAGCCCCTCTTGCTGTTCCAATCTCGAAAGCTGAAGCAATATCACCTTTATCAAGAAACCTATATTTAAAAGAAATGTTAGGCGACATAATAAGAGGTAAATAGGTCGACATTTCTAATCTGTCGCTGATAGCATAAGAACTGCGGCCAATGACGTTTAAGCGGATCTCGTGGCTGTGTAATGTGTATGCGTTTGAAAATTCAGGAACGCGTGCGTTTTCCCATCCAATATGAAATACTGAGGTAGGGTCACCGTAATATGCATGCTTGGCTTGCTTCTTAATGCTGTCTTTACTGAAATTTTTAGCCAATGCAGAACTTGATTTTTTTAAAGAATCAACCGACAGCATTTGTTGTGTCTTTGACGCAAGGATTTCTCTTAGGTTTTTAATATCAGTTTTTTGTCCATACCCATTTAGAGAAGCAAAAATCGTGATAACTGTGCTGAGCAATATATTGTTTTTCATATCCATTGTTTTTAATTACGATACAAAGGAATATCTATTACCGCTTTATTAAAATAGTGAGTTCGCTAACTGCTGCTTTGGGTTTATGAAGTGCGGGAAAACAAAATAAATTGAAAATAGATTACCAGAACCATATGTTTTACCAGAACCAAATAATCAGATAGAAATAAATTTATTTGGGCGTTTCATTTCTTAAAAGAAGAAAGTACGGGTTTAGAATTTATCCTGAGCAAATTGAATGGCTTCAATCTTTTGTTATGGCAAAAGGATTTACTCTGCAATCCTTAACGCAGCATCAATAATGAAAGAAACAATTAATTTAGGGCTTCCTTTAACGAAGGTATTGTTCGTGACGATCAGGCACCGCCTGTTTTTTCTTACCTAATGGAGGAATAATAATTTGAAATCCGAAGGAAGGAACAAATGTATAACCAGAAAAATTTTCCATGGAACCATCAAGCATAGTAAAATTGCCGTAATTCTGGTAATAAACTGAAAAGGAGGCAAGAAAATAAATATATTTATATCCAACTTTTAGGTTGCCAAAGGCACCAAATGAAGGATAATTCTTTTTGAAATGTTTAGCCGCAATAGGCAGTTTTGATTGTATATCATAAACACCTTTTGGGTCATAGCCATATTCTAAAAAGGTATGATTATAAACGATGCCAATTGCTATGTGCCCGATTTTTTCATCATCACCAAGTGAAAGGCTGAAAATTAAGGGAATCATAATATCCTTTCTTTTTAAATCAAAACCTAAACGATCCTGAATTTTATCAAATCCAAACGGTAATTTATATTTAGTCGAGGAGTATTGTAATCCAATACTTCCGTAAGGAGCTTTATCAGAAACGCTGCCAATAGCTCTGAGTGAACCCAAAAACTGGTATCTGGCATCAATACAATGAGTCCCTGAAGCATATTTATAACCAATATCAAATCTGCTGATTACACCATAACGTGCATAATAATTCATTCCGACAAATAAAGGATCAAGTGCATAAGCAAAAAGATATCTTGCCGACCGGTTTAACGCGTCGCTGTAAATTGTGTCATCGTCCGCAGTTTTAATAGCCTCTACGGCATTTTTAATTGTTTGTGTAGGAATGTTGATAGAATAATTAAATCCGGCTTTTATCTGATTTTTTGGCGTAACCTTTCCTGAATCCATCATAGAACGGGGTGCAATACAGCCAGAAGTGCTGGCGCAAACAACACATACATATATAAGACTCTTTAAAGAAAAGTGGGCTGCAAATTTAGTTTTGCCTATTATTTTTGGCAATGTCAAGACCTGCAGATTTGTTTTTTTTATGTTCTTCATTTGTAAAATGTTATCTGGGACGAGTAAATATATATTGGGATTTTAACATGCCTTGATATCAAAAAGCCTATAAATATAACACATTTTTGCTGTTTTTCGGGCAGTTTTGAGTGTTAAAAAATTAAGAATCTTCTAAAATAATGCCCCGCAAAAAAATGAGAAACTTAGTTATAATTTTTTAAGAATGAATCCTGGCAGTTTTTTTTAACCTTCCAGAATTTCATTTCAGATATTCTATACCCCCATTTTTCTATAAAGCATCCAAACAAGTTGATTGCCGGTGCAGATTTTACTAAACAACCTATATTATTACATGTTTATTGATATGTGTATGCAGACGAACAATTAACAGGCACTCCATTTTCTGTAATAGTATATAGGATTGTAAAATTTGTAGCATGAGTATCGTTACCGTTAAAAGATACGTCCGAAATAGGTGCAAATGCTCTGAGCTGCAGATCATTTCCGCAAACAAAAGACTGAGGAGGAATTTTGAATGAAATTCCGCTTAATGATGCATCTGGATCCGAGTTTATATATGAAGCAAATTTTGAAAATTTAATGCTGTTTTTTTCCATCGCAGAAGCTGTAATTTGAATATTATTTTCAGCTGGATAAGCTGTTCCGTTTATGGTAACAATCTGCGTCCAGGTGCCGGCAATATATGGAGCTGCATCAACTGTTACTTTTCTTGTTTTTGATGCATGGTTACCATTTTTATCAGTTGCCGTATAAGTGATTATATATACTCCTGCAGCATTCATATTAACAGTACCAGCCGTAACAACTGTAAGTGTGCCGTCTTCCTTATCAATTGCCGTTGCTCCTGGGTCGGTATATGTATTGGCGCTTTTAAAAAGCACTGCGTCTTCTGAACATCCTTCCAGGATTATAGCTGGAGGCAAAAGGTCTACAGCTAATGAAGAGGTACAAGAAGTAAACGTTGTTGCCGCAAAAATCATTGTAATTGAAGCAATTGCTAAAGCTGTTTTTTTCATAATGTTTTTTAAATTAGAATGGTGAATACTTTATTTGTTATTACGGTACAAAGGAATGGTTGTATGTTCAGAATAATAATAGTAAGTTCACCAAGTGCCGCTTTTGGTTTGTGAAGTGCAGAAAACTGAAGAGGTACTAACATAACAAGCATT
>CAISYK010001100.1 GCA_903889605.1 uncultured Bacteroidota bacterium | reverse complement strand
TAACAACACAAAAGTACAACTTTTTAATGATATGGGTACTATTATAGGTACACTATTTTATAAATAGTTTACAACTAACTGATTATAAGCTAAATATAAACTAAAGTTTGAGTACCTTCGCGACCACTGAGTAATTTGCTAATAGCCATACAGTCAAATGATTGTATGGCTTTTTTAATTATTGCATACGGTTTAACATACACTTTTTAAGAGGCTAAATGATACGAGCAAAGGTTTTAAGCACGCATCGTATCATTGATTTAATTCAATTCTGTCGGCTTGTTGAACACTTTCCTTTTTCTTTCAACAATGTCCTCAATGTATTCAACCCCTTGTATTTTTTTGTCATCTATTATTTGAAAGCTAAGGTCTATCAAGTCGTCTACAAGGTTAATGACGTCTTGCCAAGAAACATCTACCCAATGAAATTTGCGAAATTCAATTTGTTTGGCTTTATATGTAAATGTTTTATTATCATGTTTGGAATCATCCGGTATATGAATACCATTGTTGTGTATTGAATTACGCACCCATTTAAGTATATTAAGAAAGTTGTCATCATCCTTTTTTAATTTTAAATACTGAGTTACAAAGCCTTTATAGTCATTTGTTGTACCAGCTGGACAGGCAAGGGCAAGCATTTTTACAAATGCCTCATAGTTAGAAAACATTCGCTGAAAATAAGCAAACCTCAGCGTTGTGTCCAATTCTTTTATATATCCTACCTGTCCAATGTCAATAAGAATGTTTTTGGGTACTACATCTTCAAAAAACAAGTCTGGCCAATTTTCTTTTAAAACAAATAATTTGTTTTCTAAAATCCCCAATTTGGTACTGCTTACAAGTGAAAGTAGTTTTATAACGACATAAATACGAATGTCTTTTTTTTCAAACCAGCTTGGGTTTGCCGTATTTAATTCAAGGATTTTGTCCTTTAATTTGACTTGAGTTTTTTCTAATGCAACCCGATATTCATCATACTTATCGATTAAGTTTAGTTTAAAATCTGCTTTCGTTTGTTCAATTTTTTGTAACATTTCTTGAAACATTTTTGTTGAATCATCCATAATTAACTTCATAGTGTTAAGCTTCACAAGTTTGTGTATGTAAACTTGCCCTGTTATTGATTTATGATTAGTTTTTGAACTACTCTGCCTTGTTCAGTTTTTATATAAAGGAAATATGTACCTGCTGGCATTTCACCTTTTTCTATTATTAACTGTTTGCCAGTGAAGTTTATTGATTTTATTTCTTTACCAATTACATCCATTATTTTTACTGTGATATTTTTTTGCTCTTCATTAAAATTAATAGTGGTTTGGCTGTTGAAAGGATTAGGGTAAATATCAATGCCTATTGTCATATTGTTTACTGCTATGCCTGTGGTAAAAGCTAACTTAAATATGACACCATCATTGCTATTGCCACCATCCCCTGCCATTCCATATAAAAAGTTACCATCAGAAATAAGAGAACCATAAGGATGACTTCCGGTTGTAGCGCCTGCAAAATCAACCAGTTTGGCAAACCCTGTTCCATCTGGTTTTATTTTAAAGATGGTTCCAAAATTGTTTGCGCCGCCTTGATCGGAAATTCCGTAGAGAAAAGTTCCGTCAGAAATAAGAGAGCCCGTAGGATATTGTCCGTTTGCAAAACTTGCAAAATCTAATAGTTTAACATACCCTGTTCCATCGGTCTTTATTTTAAAGATAGTTCCAAAATTGTTTGCGCCGCCATTTACAGTCGTTCCATACAGAAAAGTTCCAACAGAAATAAGATCGCCATTGGGATTACTTCCGTTTGTAGTACCTGCGAAATCTAACAGTTTAACATATCCAGTTCCATCGTGCTTTATTTTAAAGATTGTTCCACAACCACCGTTCGGACAAGTCCCTGTGCCACCTTTATTGGTCGTTCCATAAAAGTAGGTTCCATCAGAAATAAGAGAGCCAGTAGGATATTGTCCGTTTGCAACTCCTGAGAAATCCAGAAGTTTAATATAGCTTGTTCCATCGGGTTTTATTTTAAAGATTGCTCCATCATTGTGTGCGCCACCCTGTTGTGTCATTCCATATAGAAAAGTTCCGTCAGAAAAAAGAGAGCCAAAAGGAGAACTTCCATTTACGCTGTCGCAATCATGCAGTTTCGCATATCCAGTTCCATCCGGCTTTATTTTAAAGATAGTTCCCAAATTGTTTGCACCGCCTTGAGATGTAGTTCCATATAGAAAGATACTGTCTGAAATAAAAGAACCAGCTGGACTATTTCCGTTGGTTGCGCCAGCAAAATCAAGCATTTTAAAATATCCCGTTCCATCGGGCATTATTTTAAATATGGTACCACAAAATCCACAAGAAGTGCCTGTGCCACCAGCAGCTGTCATCCCATACAAAAAGGTTCCGTCAGAAATAAGAGAGCCGTTAGGTTGCCTTCCGGTTGCTGCACCATTAAAGTCGAACAACTTAGTGTATTGCGCAAAAGTGTTTGATGCAATAAGAGTAACTGCAAAAAATAAGAATAATAGTTTTTTCATTGGAGAGAGATTAATTAATATTTACAGATTTTTTTTTAACCAATTTTTGTGGCACTTATAGCTTTGTAACCTGGGAAATCACGTTCCGCAATTATTTTTGCTTGCTCTATACTTATTGCTTCAATCTTCTTAAAGACATTTTGGAGAGCTTTCCCATTGACTTCTAAAGACACATTATATGTTTCAAGTTTTTCCATTGTTATTTGTTTTTAATTGTTATTTTATTGATTGTTTGTGTAATGTTTTTTCACAAAACAACCTTACTTTTCCTTTTTTCCTGTAAAAACAATTAATGCGACTAATATTAAACCACCAATAGGTGTAATTACTACCGAAGATAAAACGCCTATTATAATTGCTATCAAAATT
This sequence comes from uncultured Bacteroidota bacterium, assembly GCA_903889605.1. GTDB lineage: Bacteria > Bacteroidota > Bacteroidia > 2-12-FULL-35-15 > 2-12-FULL-35-15 > 2-12-FULL-35-15. The sequence goes on along the minus strand of CAISYK010001100.1, from coordinate 423 downwards.
CTAAACATTAGTGTTTAGCTTTTAGTTATAATAGATTGAAATTCCTTCTTCTGTTAATCCGGCGTCTTCCATATAATCTAATTCAGCATCCATTATTTCTTCTACTTCTTCTATTTCTAAATTAATATTATACTTCACAGCATTTCTTTCAACATAATCATTAAGTTTATCTTCATCTCTTGTTCTGAGGTCAAAGGATAGATAGGGTTTACTCTTTTCACTTTTTTGATATTCCATTTCAATATACTCCGCTTCTAAATCAAGTAATTTTACAATATCTTTATCGCTCAGTTTTTCATTTAATTCGTCCGAAATAGTTGAACGTATAAATTCTACCGCTTCATCAATATCATATTCCAATTCTTCGTCTTCACTTTCAAAACCACTTTCGTACTCTTCTTCGTAGGCTTCCCAATCAAATTC
>CAISYK010001099.1 GCA_903889605.1 uncultured Bacteroidota bacterium | reverse complement strand
TAAATGATTCAATTGAAATGGTTAGTTCCTACGGCAAATATTTAAGGAAAATAGGTGTTGATGCGATAGACCTGGTTTCAAACGCGACACATCTTCAAAATTGCTGGGCAAAAGAGCATAACCTAAAAGAAAATTTTACGGAGCATGAACTTATATTAGAACAAATTAAATATTACAAGCCAGATGTTGTATGGATTGATACTACCATGCTGTTGAATAAAAAATGGATCCAGCATTTAAGAAATGAGGCGCCATCAATTAAGTTGTTAGTTGGGCATATCTGCGCCCCTTTTAATGCGGAAATTGGTGAATCATTCCATTCTTTTGATTTAATGTTCACATGCTCCCCATGCACAGAGGTTGAACTTAAAAAAATGGGAATAAGAAATGTTCAATTGGTTTACCATTCTTTTGACCATTCAGTTCTTGACAAATTGACTACTGAAAAGAACAATTTTCCGTCAGAAAATTTTGTTTTTACGGGTTCTTTGCTCACGGGATACGGGCTCCATAACGAGAGAATTGATTATATCGAAAAAATGCTTGCTCAAGGAATTAATCTCAGCATATATGGTAATTTAGAGCCTAAACACAGGGTTCTGTTAAAACAAGGTGTCAGCAGTACTATCCGCTTCTTAAAGAGTATCAAAGGTGATTTTATTATTAATAATATACCAGTTCTAAATAAATATAAGCAGCACAGCCAGGCCGATATAAAATACTATTCAAAAAAACTGGTTAATTCTGTCAAACCTCCAGTTTTTGGCCTGGATATGTATAAACTATTATCAAAATCAAAACTGTGCTTTAATATTCATGGAGATATTGCAAAGAAATGTGCGGGAAATGTCAGATTATTTGAAGCAACAGGAATAGGCAGCTGCTTGGTAACTGACTGGAAAGAAAATATGTCGAGCTTATTTGAAATTGATAAAGAAGTTGTTACTTATAAATCAGTTGAAGAATGTATTGATAAGGTGAAATGGTTATTAGCCAATCCGGCTGAAAGTGAAAAAATTGCAAAGGCCGGTAAGGAAAGAACATTAAGAGACCACACAATTAAAAATCGCGTAAAAATTATTGACAAAGCTTTAAGAAATCGATTGCAGTAAATACTTGATAATTGTAAATAAACCATTAATGAAATTACAAAACTAATGTTAAACGAAAAACAAAATTTTCCGGGAAATACCATACATCCCACAGCTCTTATCCACCCCTCTGTAAAAATGGGAACAGGAAACTTTATCGGGGCATTTACTATGCTGGAAGAAAATGTAATTTTAGGAGACAATAACTATATTGGCCCATATTGCCTTATTGGTGACATTGGTGAAAGCATTAAATTTTTCGATCTGGAAAGAAAAGGAGTAATAATTGGCAATAACAACCGGTTTACCAAGCAAGTCACTATTGATGGCGGAACCGTTGAGCCAACACGCATCCATAACGATACGCTGTGGTTAAAAAATGCCCATGCCGGCCACGATTGCGTTGTGCATGACCAGGTGCAGTTAAGATGCAATGCCATAATAGGCGGACATGTTACGGCATCCATTGGATCTAAAATATATTTAGGCGCAATTGTTCACCCAAGATTAACTTTGCCTAAATACTGCATAATTGGAATGGGATCGATAGTTACAAAAAGGATAGTATTGGTGGATAAAGGAGTTTATGTTGGAAACCCTGCAAGATTACTTAAAATTGGAGAGTAAGGTTAGGCAGTTATTTGGTTATAATGATGGTGCATAGTTATATAAACTTTAAATTAAGGTAAATAGAGAATGCATTAGAAGTCAGTAGCTTATAACAACCATATTTGCTAAATGTGTATTAAATTCTATTCTATTAGTAAATATTCTTTCCATTTAAAATGTCGAATACCCCCCAATTTAAATAATATTAGGCTATAAAATAATAATCTAATGAATAAAAATAATTTTCTGCGGTATATCTTTAACTTAATAATGGGTATTGCTGTAATTATTTTTGTTATTATTATCGTTTGGGCAAGTGACAGGGGGCTCGATTTAACTGACGAAAGTCTTTACCTTTTGCATTTTACGCATCCTGAAAATTTTAAAATATCCGAACTTTCCTTTCACTTAATTCAGAATTCAATATTTTATTTTGTAAACTGTACTATACAAAATTTGCGTATTGAAAGATTGATTCTTTCAATATTTGGTTCAGTTCTATTTGCATATTGCGCTTCTTTTTACTTTAAAAACTTACCGCATGGTCTAAAAATGCGGGAAATTTCATTCCCATTTTATATTCTAATTATTTCCGGAGGTTTCCTTTCGTATGCATGCGGCCCCCAAACCATTTCCTACAACACATTTTCCTGCGTATTTATAGTTGCAGCATCATCTCTTTTTTTAATTGATTTAAGTATAGAGCAAAATAAAACACTGACAATTTTAATTTACATAATTATCGGTTATTTATGCGGTATACTTTTCTTGGTTAAATTTCCTAACGCCATAATTTTGCCTGCCGTGTTTATTGTTTTTTATTTTATATATAACCTATCTAAACCAGTCCCCAGACTATCTATTATTGTCAGAACTTTAGCTCGTTTATTATTAATTGCTGTTGGTTATTTGCTTTTTCATTTTAGTTTTTGGAAGGGTATTCAACCAATGATTCAATTCCATAAAGATTTTATTGCATACATCTCACAATTTAACGGATACGATAAAACCACTTTGTTAAACATATATTCATCTTCTTTTAAAGATGTTTATAATTCAATATTTACGCTAAAATTTGCTGCTATAATTTTTAGTTTAATTGGCATCCTATGGGCAATGGTGAAAAAGAATAATAAACTTTTTTATATATTTCTACTTTTCCAATTGATAATTATTGTAAAATTTAAAATGTATTATGGAGGGGAGGCAAACAAAACCGAGCAAACTATAGTTTATTTGTTATGGGCATTAACTTTAATTATGCTTTTATTAATTCAAAATATATTAAATAAAAGTTTGAAAACAGAATATTTTAAAAAGCGATTATTATTCGCGTTATTTTTATTATTTATGCCAATAGTAGGAAGCATAGGAACTCACAACTTATTACAAATACAAATAATATTTTATATGCCATTCTATATGCTGCTTATTTATTTAATAGTTGAGAATGATACAAACAGCAGTATTAAAAAGTCAATATATTTAATCATTATTTTATTGGCGTTGGCACAATCTGCTGATGCTGTCATATATCACCCATATAGAATTAGAGGCAGTTTATTTACTCAAAATCAAAAAATCTCCATTGGGAAAAATGATGTCGTCCTGGTAGATGAAAAGTATAAGGAGAATATTCTTACTATCGAGGCATTGCTCATAAACAACGGGTTTAAATGCAATGACTATCTTTTTACCTATACTGATGCTGTTGGGTTGGCGTATATTTTTAATCATCCAGTCCCTACAATAGGAAGCGGGTGGTTCAGTCCAAATAATGAAGATGGTAATTGCAAGACTTTAGAATTATTTAATAATTCCACTAATAAGGTTCGAGTATTTTTTATTCTTGACAACAGGTATCCTTTTTCAAAATCATTTAAAGAATGTTTGGTTCATCTGGGATATGATATTGATAATAAATACAATAAAGTTGGAGAATTGCTGGTAGATTTTAGTAATGATCCGCATTATATATCAATATATACTCCAAGATAAGCTCTTATTTATAATATCTTTGCTGAAAATGAATTTGCTGAATATTTAAATTGTTATGATGAAACTAAAGACTTTTTTATTACAGCAAATGTTCCGGCCAGGGCTGATAGCTTTTTTTCTAAATCCATTTTTTTTGGGAAAAAGTGCTATGTTTATCAATGTTAAAAAATTTTCCAGATTTATTTCCGGAAAAACATTGGATGTGGGCAGCGGGAGCAAGCCTTATTTTGGTCTTTTCCAGGAAGTTACAACCTATGTGGGGATGGATATTGAGCAGTCAGGCCATAAGCATGATCTTGAAAGCATTGATGTTTTTTATGACGGAGTAACTTTCCCATTTGAAGAAAACACTTTTGACTCATTGGTATTCTTTGAAGTGCTTGAACATGTTTTCAACCCTGATACATTTTTTAAACAAATAAAAAAAGTTGTGAAACCCGAAGGTTACTGCCTGGTTACTATTCCGTTTGTATGGGGCGAACATGAACAGCCTTATGATTTTGCACGTTATTCATCTTTTGGGTTAAAGCACCTGTTTGAAGAGCATGGTTTTGAGATCATAGAACATAAAAAGTATTTAACCGATTTTAGATTAATATTTTTATTAATAAACAGTTATTTTTACACAACATTTAAAAAATATTTACCCGGCTACATGGCTTGGGGACTTATTCTGCCGTGCTCAATTATTAATAATATTTTGGGGCTAATTTCTTATATATTACCTAAAAACAATGATTTGTATTTTGGCAATATTTATGTTTTGAAGAACAAAAAATAAATATTTGCCCCTGCTCAAATTAATAACTTAATGGATGAAAAGTCAGCAATTTTGAAAATTTTTCTCGACAAATTTTCCTCAGATTGTTTTTTTTATCTTTGTAAGTGTTTTTTGAGATAACTGAAATTTAAACCACAAACCAAAATTATGAAATGTCCTTTATGCAATAATGATAAGTATTTTATTACCGATAAATTCCAATTTGAAGAATTAAAAACTTTATGGCAAAAAAGACATAAGTTCGATCCATTTTCAAATCAGAATTTTTCTGGAGATTTGGTCAAGATTAAATGTGTTAATTGTGATATTATTTATTTTTCACCTGCCTTTTTTGGTGAGAAAGATTTTTATGAGAAGATTTCCGATAACCAATCCTATTATGGCAGCAATAAGTGGGAATTTGATGTTGCAATAGATACTATTTCGGAATACAAACCTAAATCATTATTAGAAATAGGATGCGGGGATGGATGTTTTTTGGAAAAAGTAGTTATCGCAATAGATCATTGCGAAGGGATTGACATTAACCTATCAGCAGTAGAAAAAGCAAAGAAAAAGGGACTCAATGTTTCAGCATCAAGTTTAAAAGCCATTAAACAAAAATTTGATATGATTGTATCGTTTGAAGTTTTTGAACATATAGAGAATATAGCAGATTTTTTTAATGACACGTTACATTTAGTCGAGAAGGATGGAATATTACTTATAGCAGTTCCAAATCCAAATGGCTACTTGAAAGAAATGGATGCCAATTTATTAGATTTGCCTCCTCATCATAATTTATCATATTCAAAAAAAACATTTGATTTTATTGCTGATAAATATAAATTGAAAATTTTAGAATATAAGCAGGAACCTTTAAGATACATTCACTATAATGGGTATTTAAATTCATTAGTTGACTCCGATAGGAGATTATATGGAAATAGTATAACAAACTCCATATTAGCAAAATTCAGGAAAATTGTTTTTAGATTATTTTCAATTCTAACCTTTGTTCAAGATCGTAAAAATATTATTGGACAAACGCATTTAGTAGCATTTCAAAAAATGTAGGAATACTCTATTACAAAAAATAATAATGTCTGAGTAAAAATAATTGTATGCTGAAAGAATTTATCCCGCCTATTTTATTAAAATACATTATTGGTTATTTCTATGGTTGGAAAGGTGATCTTCTCCTTGAATTACTGGATAAAAAGACTTCTGATGAAGAAATTCATAAAGAAGCAATTAAAATATTATAAGTTGAT